>JAGCGK010000026.1 GCA_017649645.1 Clostridiales bacterium
ACACTCACTGTCGGGTGTGCGTCTTTGATCTTATCGACCATATCCTGTGACAGGGACTCGTCCTTAAGATTCAGATAGCTTTCTAGTGGCTTTGGATCGATCATCATGGATCTGATCGCATCCTTCGTAATCAATACTGAACGCTCGGAAAGAGGGTAAGTATCCTTTTTAACACCACTGATCGTGAATTCAACCGGATTATGGAACTCGTCATTAAGAGTGATCTTGTCGCCTTTTTTATATCCGTATTTTTCTGCGAATTTCTCGGAGATGAGTACTTCGTCATCAGCGATCTTGTCATAAGAGAACATACCCATTTTCTTGGCTTCGTCAAAGTCGAAACCCATTATGGAAATCTCATTTTTTAATACATATGAGTACTCGTTTTCGATGTCGGTATAGATGGCATCATCGATCTCGTAAGCTTCTGTATGGGTGAATTCGGGAAGTCCTTCATCCTCGAGAAATGACATGTCTCCAACAGTTGATGAGACGACAACATCCGTCTTTCCGAGACCATCCTGACTGTATACACTCCTGAACAGGCTGTCCAGAGCACCGGACATATCGAGACTGAAAAGTGCGATGAACGAACAGGCGAATACACAGAGTACGACCAGAAAGGTTCGAAGCGGCTTTTTAAATATATTTTTTAATGTGTGCTTAAATATTATTCCCATTTATATTTCCTCTCATTTCCATCTTCCGATCCTGTTTTCGGGCGCGATATACATACCGTCGCCTTCTTTTACGTCATACACTTCATAGAATTTCTCTGTTGTAGCGAGAATGGCGTTTGTTCGGATCACTGAAGGACTGTGCGGATCAAATGCGAGCTGATTGATGATGCCCTCATCAGACATCAATGCACACCATAATCTTCCGTAAGATTCGAAGACGGTCTTATAATCGTCATCACTTGCTTTCAGAAGTTCGCATGTTGACATGATCGCTTCCATTCCGCCAAGATCTGCATAATTTTCTCCGAGAGTATTATCTCCGTCTACGCAGTATATCTCGAAAACTTTAAAGCTGTTTTCAAAATACTCGGTAGCGGCGTTGTTTCTTTCTTCCAGAAGATTCAGATCATTTTCCGGGAGCCAGTCAGGATCTAAGACCCCGTTCTCGTTGAACTTAATAAGATTAGAGTCAAATCCGTGACCTATCTCATGCGCGATTACTGTTCCGAGTCCGCCGAGGTTTTCGTAGTAAGGATTATCAACATCGAACCACGGATCGGTCATGATCGCAGCTGTTATGGTTACGGTGTTATCGGAGGCATAGCAGGCGTTTACTGTCTGCATCGACATTCCGATCACGGATCTGTCTCTTGTTTTTCCGAGATTTCCGATAAGTTCGTTATAAGTAAGTTCGTTTGAAGCGATCAATGTCTCTGCCAGATTACTCTTGAACGAATCAGCTTTTTCGCTGTTGTTCTTCATGTTGTCTTTCACTGTTTTTCCCGTAAGAAAGACTATGTTATCGAGTTTTAACTCTAATCCGTTTCTGGCTTCTTCCGAGAGCCACTCAGAATCATTGATGAGAACTCTATAACCTTCGATGATGTCGGTACACATCTCCATCAATTTCGCATCCATCTCGTCGGTATAGAAGTATTTGACATAAAGGTCGCTGAGTTCCATCGGATAGTAGAGATTCAGGAAGTAGTAGGCTCTTGTATCGAAATCAAGTCCGCTCATCGGGAAGTATTTTCCGAGCTCCGGATGATCTATGACCATATATTCACCGAATGATGTAACCAATTCGGTTACGTACCAGGCCTTAAGTATCTCCAGATTTTCCTCGACGAGCAAACTGTCATAGGCCTTGATCTGTCCCGGATCATAGACTATCCATTCGCCATAGGGGTTAGATGTAATAGCACACCATTCTTCGATATCCTTTGCTGTGGAATTAGTCAGTAGTTTATTTATCTCATCTTCTGACATGAATCTTTGCGGGAAGTTGTTGATGCCGCTTAAGATATCCTTGTCGGTCGCCCATGCTATATCGATGATCTTATACATGAGATCATGGGCGGTATTTTCAGCGGTATCATGGTCGACACCTGCAGCCATCAGACTGTCTATTACCATCATCTCGCCTTTTTCGGCCTTGGAAGTATCTTTGTTTATCTCCTCAAGGTCAAGTCCGAGGATGTTCTTGCTCTGAGCCCATATGATGCTGTACTGATCGGGGTCAAAGTCATTTGTGCTGATCCCGATGTTGCCCAGAGGTGAGATGGGGTATTTTTTTAACAAGTCGGAAGAAACATTCTTAAGCTCATTAAGATCATTACAATCCATGATCTTCTGGATATCACTTTCGATTATCTTCGCAGACGCTTTTTTGTTTTCGTCATTGGAATCATAATCCAGATATGCGTTATATGCTTTTCGGATTATATCCTCGCAGGAGCCTTTCTCATAGTTTTCCTTGCCGGTTGCGATCTCTTTTATCTTTGCCTGAAGGTCTTCGTCGATATCACTGCTGTAGATCGCGCCTGCAGCGCTTTCTCCCGGAGCGATGGTTAGTCCCTTCAAGGTGCTGAGATTGACGTAGCCGTAAAAATCATCTTGAGGTCTGATATCTTTTATATCAGCTCTCGAAAAATCTGCCTGCTTTGTCTCGTCTGTCTTATCATTTGCAGCTGCAGCATTACAGCCGGAAATCATCAAGGCAGTGCAGAGCAAAACCGCCATTGCTTCTCTCAATTTCATATTATTCTCCTTCATATTTGGTGATGAGTATACTATGGACTTAATTAGTCAAAGGAGAGTAAAGAAAAGTTAAAGATATGTTTAAGGATATAGATGTCCGAAATAAGACATATATATATTCTTGTACCTATTTATGTATCTGAAGTCAGATCTTTAAGTATCTTTATATATTCCGAAGTCAGGTGTGAAGGATGTATGGAATTAGGAAGAATGTAACCGATCTCCATGTAGTCATCGACCTTCAGTTTTTTCGCGATGATATTAGGTCCGTTTAACTCCTCGTTTATGATACCGCTGCTTATCGTATAGCCGTTCAGACCGATGAGCATGTTGAAGAGTGTGGCTCGGTCAAGGACTATGAGTTCTTTATCACAGTCTTCGGTACTTAGTATCTCTTCCGAGAAGTAGAAGGAATTATGACTGCCTTGCTCATATGACAATCTCGGATATGGTTTAAGATCTTCCAAAGTAAGGTATCTCTTTTTTGCCAGAGGTGAGTTCTTGCCTATGAAAACATGGGGTTTGGCGGTAAAGAGCGGTGTAAAGGAAAGGTTATTGTCCTTTAAGGTCTTTCTTATAACTTCTTCATTAAACCTGTTCAGATAAAGTATTCCGATCTCGCTTCGAAGGTGAGCCACATCATCTATGATATTGAATGTCTGTGTCTCACGCATATGAAATTCGTATTTATCCGCGCCGCTCCTTTTAAGAAGTTCCACAAATGCTTCAACGGCAAATGAATAGTGCTGTGCCGATACGAAGAACTTGAGCTTACCGGATTGCTTTCCCATATAGCGCTCTTCGATAAGTTTTGTCTGATCTAATACCTGTCTCGCATATCCTAAGAATTCCTCGCCTTCGGATGTGAGCTTGATACCTTTGTTGGATCTCATGAAGATGGTGATATTATATTCGTTCTCGAGTTCTCTTATGGCGGAAGTAAGGCTAGGCTGAGCGATAAAGAGTTTTTTGGCGGCATTTGTGATATTTCCTTCTTCTGCTACAGTAACCACGTATTGAAGCTGCTTATAAGTCATGGATCGGTATTTCCTTTGATAGATATTTATTGCATTTTATCACTTACCATAGATTTTATCTATGGACAATCGATGATTTTATGTATTTTACCTAGTTTGTTGGTAGGTTTATACTTCCAATCAATAAATCAACAACATTCATTGGAGGAAATAATATGAATACATCAGTAATCGGTTATCCGAGAATCGGTAAAGACAGAGAGCTCAAGTTCGCATCTGAGAAGTTCTTTAAAGGTGAGATCGATGAGGCAGGTCTTTTGGAAGTAGCTAAGAACATCAGAAAGGAAGACCTTCTCAAGCAGAAAGAAGCAGGCATTTCCTGTATCTCTTCAAATGACTTTTCTTTTTATGATAACGTTCTTGATACAGCATTCCTTTTTAATGTGATCCCGCAAAGATATAAGGATCTCGGTCTTTCCGAGCTCGAGACATACTTTGCTCTTGCAAGGGGATATCAGGGTGATAAGGGTAACGTTAAGGCACTTGCAATGAAGAAGTGGTTTAATACCAACTATCATTACCTCGTTCCTGAGATCGATGATGATACGGTAATTAGCCTTGTAGGCACAAAGCCGGTTGATGAGTACCTTGAGGCTAAGGAATTCGGTGTAGATACGAAGGTAGCTTTGATCGGTCCTTTCACATTCCTTAAGCTTGCAAAGTTCACAGGAAACAAGAAGATCAGCGATGTATCAGCAAAGCTTACTGAAGAATACATAAAGCTCGTTTCTATCCTTGCTTCAAAGGGTGCAGGCTGTATCGAGTTTGATGAGCCGTATCTTGTAAGAGACCTTGATTCTAACGACATCGATCTTTTCAAGAATATCTACTCTTCGATCCTTTCCAACAAGAACGGAGTTAAGGTCCTTCTTCAGACATACTTCGGTGATATCAGAGATATCTATAATGAAGTAGTTAAGCTCGACCTTGATCTTATCGGTCTTGATTTTGTTGAGGGAAGGAAAACTCTGGAACTTGTTAAGACAAACGGATTCCCTTCAGATAAGCAACTGGTTGCAGGTTTGGTAAACGGTAAGAACATCTGGAGAAACGACTACAAAAAGACACTTTCGATCCTTAAGGAGATCGGCATTACGAATGTGATCCTCGGAACATCATGCTCACTTTTGCATGTTCCTTATACTCTCGAAAACGAGACCAAGCTTTCCGATGATTACAAAAATCATTTTGCTTTCGCTGAAGAAAAGCTTACGGAACTTTCAGAGATCGCATCACTTTTCGGAACAGACTACGAGAACATCGAAGTTTATAAGAAGAATCAGAGCCTTTTCGAAGGAAGAAAAGACAGTGAGGATAAGGAAGTTCAGGCTAAGGTTTCTGCGATCACTGACGCCGATTATGTAAGACTTCCTGCATTTGCTGAAAGAGAGAAGATCCAGAAGGAAATACTGAAGCTTCCTTTGTTCCCGACAACGACTATCGGTTCTTTCCCACAGACTCAGGATGTAAGAAAGAACAGACAGGAATTCAAGAAGGGCATCAAGTCCAAGGAAGAGTATGTTGAGTTCAATAAAAAGAAGATCGCTGAATGCATCAAGCTCCAGGAGGAGATCGGTCTTGACGTATTGGTTCACGGTGAGTTCGAGCGTAACGACATGGTCGAATACTTTGGTGAGCACCTGAACGGATATGTATTCACTGAAAAGGCATGGGTTCAGTCCTATGGTACGAGAAACGTTAAGCCGCCGATCATCTGGGGTGACGTATCCAGAAAAGAAGCCATCACGGTTGAGTGGTCCAAGTACGCTAAGTCATGCACAAATAAGCCTGTTAAGGGAATGCTTACTGGTCCTGTTACGATCCTTAACTGGTCATTCCCTAGAGAAGATATCTCCATCAAGGAGAGTATCCTTCAGATCGCTCTTGCCATAAGAGACGAAGTTCTCGATCTTGAGGCTAACGGTATCAACATCATCCAGATCGACGAAGCTGCTCTTCGTGAGAAACTCCCTCTTCGTAAGTCCGACTGGAACAGTGAATATCTTGATTTCGCTATTCCTGCTTTCAGGCTCGTACATAGCAAAGTTAAGCCTGAAACACAGATCCACACACATATGTGCTATAGCGAATTTACGGATATCATTCCTGCTATTGACGCAATGGATGCTGACGTAATCACATTCGAGGCTTCTCGTTCCGATCTTCAGATCCTTGATTCTCTTAAGGAGAATAACTTTAAGACCGAAGTCGGTCCGGGTGTATATGACATCCACAGCCCTCGTGTTCCTTCTGTTGACGAGATCGTTAATGCACTTACAAAGATGAGAGCAAAGATCGAAGATTCAAAGCTTTGGGTAAATCCGGACTGCGGTCTCAAGACAAGAGGAGACGAAGAAACCAAAAAGAGCCTCATTAACCTTGTTGAGGCAGCAAAGAAGATCAGAGGATAAGTATGAAAGTATCACAGGTTTACAACAAGAAAAGAAGTCTCTCGTTCGAGATCTTTCCTCCCAAGAAAGACACTGAACTTGAAAATATCGACGAGACACTCGAGGTCCTTTGTGAGCTCGAGCCGGACTTCATAAGCGTTACCTTCGGAGCAGGCGGATCATCTAACTGTAACAGGACGATCGAACTTGCCAAGAAGATAAAGTATGACTACAACATCGAGCCTGTGGTACACCTTACTTGTCTTCATTACGATAAAAGAGAGATCGATGAGTTTGCCAAGGTCCTAAGATATGAAGGTATCGAAAACATTCTCGCACTTCGCGGTGATCCTAATCCAAATGCAGGAGCCAAGGATGATTTTAAGCACTCGTCGGATCTTATCACGTATCTCAAAAACGATAACGACTTCTGCTTTTTGGGAGCATGTTATCCGGAGTGCCATCCTGAATCACCAAACGTAGTCTCTGAGATGAAGAGCCTTAAAAAGAAAGTCGATGCAGGAGCAGAAGTTCTGTTGTCGCAGTTGTTTTTCGATAACGAGATCTTTTATAAGTTTCATGAGGAATGCGAGATCGCAGGACTCGGTGTTCCTGTAATCCCCGGTGTTATGCCTGTTATCAATGCTGCTCAGATAAAGAGGATGGTGTCGCTTTGTCATGCATCGTTCCCGAGGAGATTTCAGCAGATCATATCAAGGTATGAAGATAACAAGGAAGCGCTATTTGATGCGGGAATGTCTTATTGCTTAAGCCAGATAATCGACCTTCTGGTAAGTGATATCAAGGGAATTCATCTTTACACGATGAATAACCCTCTGGTCGCTAGAAGGATCTGCGAAGGAATAAGAAATATCATCTAATGGATAATCTATGATAAAATACCTTCACTACTACGGAAGTGAAGGTATTTTTTATGGAATTAAATAACCGCAGTTACAGAAACATCTTTAAAGAGATCGGCAAGACAGATGAAGAGATCGAGAAGAAGATCAAGGATGCCGTTCATACCTTTTTCTATGATGAGAATGAGAAGATATTCAGTAAAGCAGGAGATGACATGGGTTATCTCACTGATACGGGAAATAATGACGCCAGAACAGAAGGCATGTCCTACGGTATGATGATGTGCGTTCAGCTCGACATGAAGGAAGAGTTCGACCGTATCTGGAAGTGGTCTAAGACATACATGTATATGGAAGACGGAGAGAACGAAGGTTACTTCGCATGGTCCTGCGCTCTGGACGGAACTCCTAATGCATACGGACCAGCTCCTGACGGTGAGGAGTTTTTTGCAATGGCGCTTTTCTTCGCATCACACAGATGGGGTGACGGAGAGGGAATATTTAACTATAGTGAGCAGGCAAGGGAGATCCTTAGCGCTTGTCTTCACAAGGGTGAGAACGGAAGACCGGGTCAAGCTATGTGGAACAGGGACAATGCACAGATCTTATTTGTTCCGGGATGTCCGTTTACCGATCCTTCCTATCATCTTCCGCACTTCTACGATCTGTTTGCTCTGTGGGCAAATGAGGAAGATCGTGAGTTCTGGAAAAAGGCAGCAGATTCCAGCCGTAAATATCTTGCCACAGCATGTCATAAGGAAACGGGTCTTAGCAGTGAATATGCAAACTTTGACGGTACTCCGTATGATAAGCAGATGCCATGGGGAGGTTACTTCGGAAACTTCTATAGTGATGCATATAGAACTGCAGCAAATATCGGTCTTGATGCTGAGTGGTTCGGAATTGACGAAGGTCAGGTCTGTGCTCCGATCAAGATGATGAAGTTCTTCGGAACCGATCTTGAGGCTTGCCGCTGTGAATTTAAGATAGACGGAACTCCGCTCGACAGAACCCTCCTTCATCCACTGGGACTTCTCGCAACGACGGCTCAGGGTACTTTATCTGTTCCATATAGTGATGATGAGAACAGTGATTTTGCGATCGCACGTCAGTGGGTTGAATGGTTCTGGAATCAGCCTATGAGAAAAGGTGTCAGAAGATATTACGATAACTGTCTTTATATGTTTGCTCTTCTTGCTTTGTCTGGCAGATACAGAATGTGGTAAGAAATGCAGAAGATATCGTCAGACATTACACTGATACGATGGAGTTATTCCGTGATCCTTACGATCGTCTCGGGGATCATGATCTTTGCGCAGTGGAAATTTGCTGCTGCTGCTGCGATCTGGATATCGTTGATGTTGATATTGGTGACAGTATCGATCGTTTTTGACGGTAAGAAGTCTTCACTGATCTTTAAAGCTCTGGCGATGGGTACGTGCTGTGCGATCTTTCCGATATCAGGATATTCATGGTGGGCAGGATTTGTCCTTACCGCTGCTTCCGAGATAATGACGGTTAAAAAGACTTTTATCAAGGCAGCTGTTGCGATCCTCGGATCTGCTACGGGTATTATCCTGTGTTTCGTTAAAGGAAATGTTCAGGGAATAGATCTTTTCAGGTTTTCGGCTATACTTCTCGGAGCGGTTGCTCTTTATATCGTTGCTTCATATTTTTCGAGAAGGATGTCTGTTATAAGCGAGAGTTATGAGGAGGCGCTCAGAAGGTCGGCCCTTGACAGTATGACGGAGAGGAAACTTCGTGAGGAACTGTCGTACAGGATGGCGGAGGAAGAGATGAATGCGAGGCTTCTTGAGCGAGAGAGGATAAGCAGGGATATCCATAATTCCGTCGGGCATACGTTGTCGGCTGCTTCAGTTACTCTTGATGCAGCGAAGATCCTGGTGGATACGGATAGCGACATGGCAAGAGAAAAGATGACTGTCGCTAACGACAGGATAAAGGAAAGCATCGATTCCATAAGAAGTGTTGTAAGGACTTTGGACAGTAAGAATAACACGATAATAGTCAAGGATTACGTAAGATCACTGTCGGAACTTACGTCCAATTTTTCTATGGATACGGATATAAAGGTGTATCATAACTTTGATGATATAGATGATGAAGGTACGATAGATATATCTGTTGCATCATTTATCTCCGGAGCCTTATCCGAGCTTTTAACAAACGGAATGAAGCACGGAAATGCCACGGTATTCGTAATTATGCTGATCATGGATGCAAAGCACATCATGCTCAAGGTTCAGGATAACGGTAAAGGCTTTGGTGATATATCATATGAAGAGGAGCAAAGACTCATGGAGGAAGGATTCGGTCTAAAAAAACTTCAAAGACACGTATCCTCACTCGGAGGCAAGACGGCAATCGACGGTTCCGACGGTTTCAAGGTGACCATCGATATTCCGAGAGTTGAAGCTTTGAAGGAGGCATAAATGGCTAGGATAATCCTTGTAGATGATGAACCTCTCCTGACGGAGAGCATGGAGATAATCCTGACACTTAAAGGCGGTCATGAAGTTGTCGGCAGGGCCGAAAACGGTGTTGATGCACTGAAGATCCTGGAAGAGCATGAAGCGGATATGATGCTCGTAGATCTTAATATGCCTCGAATGGGTGGTATCGAACTTATAAGTAAAGTTCATGCTTCCTATCCTGATGTTAAGATAATCGTACTTACGACTTTTTATGATGAGAAAAATATAGCTGAGGCAATATCGGGCGGAGCGATCTCCTACCTTCTTAAGGACTCGGGTAAAGATGCGATTTTAAACGCTGTTGACCAGGCACTGAAAGGTCAGAGCGTACTCGATAATAAGGTCATGCAAAAACTTACCGGCATGATGTCAGGCGAGAAGGTATCCAAGGCTTCTGTTGATCCATATGAGGGGAAAGATCTGACTGACAGGGAAAAGGAGATCTGTAAGCTCATAGCTGACGGATGCACTAATAGTCAGATCGCATCTATTCTCTTTATTTCCGAAGGCACCGTCAAAAACTATATGTCTTCTATTTACGACAAATTCGATATCCACGACAGGGCGAAGCTCGTATCAGTACTTAACAGCTGATATGACCGTGGTCATATCTTAAGATGTGACCGTGGTCACTTCAGGCGATCCTTCAATAGCGATACTATAATCCCGTAAGAACGCATGAAGATTGTGTGTTGCGATTGGAGAAAAAGTGCAGATGAGTAGGGAAAAGACAGGTCTTTCACCTTTACCGTACATCAAAAACAATAAGCGAAGGATATTGGCGTTGGTCATAAGTATCTCGCTTTTTGGAACGATGCTTTATGTTTTGGGTTATTTCCTGGGAACATTTCAGGAACCGTACGGTGAGCCTGTTGAAAAGATGTATGATCACGTAGCGTTGTTTTATGAGGACGTAGCAAGATATGTACCGGAAGATTATGTTGAAGATCCTGATTTAAGTTTCGATGAGAAGATCCTTCCTCTGATCGAAAAGGAAGCTGAGGAAGTATCCGGGGATATTGGAGAGGAAGTCTTGGTCGTAAGACGAGGGGTCTTTAAGATCGAGAGTACTGTCGGAATGCAGAGCGTACCGCTCTATTATTTCCAAACCCCTGAAGATGTAAAAAGATTCTATGATAAATGTGATATGGAACTTGTTGAGGGAAGGATGCCTCAAAACCCGGGAGAACTGGTGGTTGACGAGGTGTCTTTCGCGAATCAGGGAGATGAACTGTTTTTCTACATTAACAAAAATTACAAGATAGTCGGTAAAGTCAGATGTGACAGTTATGCATTCTTCGGTTTGCCTCTGTCGAATGAGAATAACTATATGTGCATGATCCTTCATGATGAAAACGATATCGACTATAAAGAGAAGTTAACTGAAACGGGACATGAACTGTCATTTTATTATGATAAGGCCAGTCAGATAAAGTTCAATGAAGAGGATATGGCATCTGTTCCAAAGATAAAGCTGCTCTTTACAGGTGTTTCAGTCTCTATTCTGCTTGTTTGCGTAATAGCTGTCCTGGCGCTTCACATAAGAGACAGACACGAAGAATGGTGTCTTCTGAATTCCATAGGATATTCGGTTACGGATGTTTATCTTATGGCGATAAAGGAACTTCTGATATGTTTTGCGGCAGCGGCCATAACGACATTTGTCCTGTCGGTAGCATCAGTGCTTCTGATAAAGACACTGATGATCGATCCTAAGGGCTTTTCGGTAAGGATGATAAGACTAGAGGATATCAGTCTTATTACCGAAGCTTTCCTGGCAGTATTTGCTCTGTGCAATATTCCGATATTTATACAGCTTCGAAAGATCACAACAATTGATGATATTGAGTAAGGCGGTGGATATTATGTTTGAACTTAAGAATGCAACGATGATATATGACATGGATAAAGAAGAAAAAGTCTATGCAATGAAGGATATCAACATCAAGTTTCCCGATACGGGACTTGTAGGTATCATCGGTCCATCAGGGTCCGGTAAATCAACTATGATGTATGTTATGTCCACACTGAAAAAGCTCACTGACGGAGATGTCATCTATAACGGAAGATCACTTAACGGTATATCTGACAGTGAGCGTCAGGACCTAAGAAGAAATGAGTTTGGTTTTGTTTTCCAGCGCCACTATCTTGTTCCTTATATGACAGCTATGGAAAATGCCGTTATCGCTTCGACTAAGGATCTGAAGTTTTCGAGAGAAAAAGCAAGGGACTTTCTTCTTGATATCGGTCTTAAGGAAAGTGAACTTAATAAGACCCCGAAGAAACTGTCGGGAGGACAAAGGCAGAGAGTAGCGATCGCAAGGGCGATGATGAACGATCCTAAGGTGCTCTTTGCTGATGAGCCGACGGCTTCTCTTGATCATGAGAATGCTTATCTTGTAATGGCAAAGCTCAAGGATTATTCGAAGAAAAGACTGGTCCTCGTTATTACACACGACAGGAGCATCATCAGAGATGCTGATATTACGGTAGAGATCTGGGACGGATCCATATCCAAAGTTACGGAGGGAAAAGTATGAATCCCTTTTCACCGCTGACATATATCCTGAGAGATCATAAACGAAGTATCGTCGCGGCTATTGTCCTGTCGCTGGTTACGGTATGTTTTCTCGCGGGAATGTATATCAATAATCCTGAGGATGTCTATAGGATCACTCACCACGGACCGGACAGGTTCTGTTTTGTAAATCCCAGAAGCGGAAACGCTGAAGTCATGGACAATTATGACAGCTTCACTCAGAATGTCGATTCTTATAAGACGGACAACATAGATACAGTTATCTTCGCAGGAGAGATGAGTATAGCTTACACATCCATAATGTCTTTCGAAAACGGTACGAATTCATTTGTTTTTGCTTCAAAGGAAGACTTCGATCTTTTTAATTCAAGAGTACATGTGATAAAGAAAGATGTGGATCTTAATGAAGGCGAAGTGGTAATAAGCAGAGATCTGGCAAATAACATCGGAGCAAAAAAAGGCGACAAGGTCGACAGAGATCATGATCATCTTTACGGATTGAGAGATTCAGTTATTGTCGAGATCGTTGATGAGCCGGGGATCTTCGCGTATGCTGTCGGTAATGTCAGTATGAATCCCTGTACTCTTTTTGTTAAGGGCGAGAATGTATCGGATGAAGCAGCCGATAAAGATATCAAGGCCATCATCAAAAAAGTCGCAGATGAAAACCCTAATCTTTCTTCCGCCAGTCTGGAAAAACACTTAAACACTTTTCACGAAGAGATGGGTTTCATGATCTATATCCTTTATCTGATCGTTGCCATCGTAGGTGTTGTTCTTGCGGTCACGATCAACTCCCTGTTTTCCGTAATCTATGACAGAAGAAAATACGAGTTCTCGATCTACAAAGCATTGGGCTTCAAAAAAGGCAGGATCTTTTTGAAGATCGCAGGCGAAGTGTTGACGATCAATACTGCGGCCCTCATCCTCGGAAGTATCCTATGCGCTATTTTGATCCTGGCAGTCAACTACATTATGGCTCCTAAGGGTAACGGTTTCTGCTCTTTTTCCACGCAGGGACTCATAGCGACGATTATCTGTGATCTTATGGTCGTTATCCCTGTTATCCTCATCAACTGGAGAAGAGTAAAACGCTACGACGTAACCGAGAACTGACAAAGAGTTTGTGGGGTGTTTTAGTTGGTTTTTTCAGTATAATATTCCTTCTCGAAAATATATAATGTCCCTATGCCAAAAACAAAGAAGGTGACAAAAACATGAAAAAACTGATACTAACACTGACATCTGCTTTGGTCTTAACGGGACTTCTATGCAGCTGCGGATCTTATGAGCCGATCGTTGAACCGACTTCAGATACGACAGCTTCCGAATCAACTTCCGAAGAGACAACGGAAGCAACCACCGAGACCACAAAAGAAGAGATCGTTTATAACTTCGAATCCGAGATCCCTACGGACTACACGATGTCTTTCAAAGGTGGCGAGTCAGGAACAGTAGAGAAGATCACATATACAGCTAAGGACTATATCGGAGACGGTGAAGGCTGTGAGAAGAGCGCATTCGTATATCTTCCTGCAGGTTATGATCCGGAAGGTCAGTACAACGTAATCTATCTGATGCACGGCATCGGCGGAAACGAGTACGAGTGGGGACTTAATCTCGAAGCTTCAGAACTTAAGTTCATCTTCGATAATCTTATCGGAAATGGCGATATCGATCCTGTGATCGTAGTAACTCCTAACGGTAAAGCACTCGGCTGCAAGCACGATCAGGATATGGATTCTTTCTATAACTTCGGATATGAGCTCCGTAATGATCTTATCCCGTACATCGAAGAGAATTATGCTACATATGCAGAGTTCTCCGCTGACGGTTATGACTTGAGTGCAACAAGAGAGCATAGAGCTATGGCGGGCCTTTCCATGGGCGGTATGCAGACCATCAACATCGGTATCGGTGAGTGCATGGATCTGTTCTCCTGGTTCGGTGCTTTCTCGGCTGCTCCGACATCCAATGCAGCTTCCGTTACGGCAGCGACCATCAATGATTCCGAATACACGGTTGACTATTTCTACAACATCTGCGGAACAGAAGATGATATCGCATACTCCAGCGCCAGCAACGCAGCAAAGACTCTTCCGGATATCTGCGATAAGATGATCCCTAACGAGAACTTCACATGGCAGCAGCAATCGGGCGGTCACGACTGGCCGATCTGGTACCTCGGTATCTACAACTTCGCCAAGATCGCATTCAACAAATAACTGCTTTTTCAGGCACCCCGGGTCGTAAGTGAGTTTTTCCTTACGGCCCTTTTCTATTTTCGAAAAAGATCAGCCGTGATAGAATATAGACAATATCGATCCTGGATGAGGTACTTATAACTAAAAAATTCTTTTTGTACAAATGCGAATAAGGGGACAGAAAAATGAAAAAAGCGATATTAACGTTCACATCGGCTTTGATCCTTACCGGAATGCTCTGCAGCTGCGGAGCAAATAAAAAGACCAGCTATGAGACTGAGACTGAGATCCCTAAGAAATACACGGCGCCTTTCAAAGGCAAAGAGTCTGGAACGGTCGAGGAGATCACCTATTTTGCCAAGGACTATATCGGCGACGGTGAAGGCTGTGAGAAGAGCGCATTAGTATATCTTCCTGCAGGCTACGATCCGGAAGGTCAGTACAACGTGATCTATCTGATGCACGGCATCAACGGAGACGAGCACGAGTGGGGACTTGATACCGAAGATTCTGAGCTTAGGTGCATCTTGGATAATCTTATCGGTAACGGCGATATCGATCCTGTGATCGTAGTTACACCTAATTGTAAAGCGCTCGCCTGCGAGCACCATCAGACAATGGATGCTTTCTATAACTTCGGATATGAGCTCCGTAATGATCTTATCCCGTACATCGATGAGCATTATGCAACATATGCTGATTTCTCCGCTGACGGTTATGACTTGAGTGCTACAAGAGAGCACAGAGCTATGGCAGGCCTTTCCATGGGCGGGATGCAGACCATCAACATCGGTATCGGTGAATGCTTGGATCTGTTTTCATGGTTCGGTGCTTTCTCGGCTGCTTCCACATCCAATGAAGCTTCCGTAACTGCTGAGATAATCAATAATTCCGAATACACAGTTGACTATTTCTACAGTATCTGCGGAACAGAAGATTACGGCTCATACTGGAGTGCCAGCGGCGCAGCAAAGAATCTTCCGGACATCTGCGATAAGATCACCACTGACGAGAACTTCACGTGGCAGGAGCAACCGGGCATCCACGACTGGCCGATCTGGTACGTCGGTATCTATAACTTCGCCAAGATCGCATTCAACAAATAATTGCTTATATAGGCACCCCGGGTACGGACCTTTTTTATTTTCGAAAAAGATCAGCAGTGATAAAATGTAGTCGATACCAATTCCCGATGAGGTACTTATGGCTAATAAGTTCTTTTTGTACAAGTACGAAGAAGGTGACACGGTCACAATGAAAAAAGCCCACCCTTGCGGCAGCAAGGATTGGCTTATTATGCGAGTCGGCGCCGAAGTCAAGCTTCGCTGCACAGGCTGCGGTCACGATGTCGTTCTTCCAAGACCATCTCTCGAGAAATCCACCGTCGCCGTCAAGAAAAAGGACGAGTGATATCAGAACACTTCTCTTTGGGATACGCAGATGTGTCTTCCGTCCAGATCCTCGAAAACAAACTCTCGATTTATATCTGCTTTATCGGCCGCGTCAGATAATCCCTTGATGATCGTAACTCCTGCAGTTATGAGCTCATTTTGAAGGAGCATTGGTTCACTTACGTAGATATAAAGATCATACGGAATACCGAAATGATCACGCATCGTAATAAGATCATTAGGCGTTTTCTTCTCGACTAAGATAAACTCGACATTGTCTCTTGCGATGCGGATATGAGGCATGGATTCATCATCAAGATGAAGTGACTCAAACCCGAGATAATTCTCATAAAAACACGCGGTCTGGATAACATCTTTACATACGAGGACCGGAGCACAGGAATTCATGAGATGAAGTCCCGTTCCTTTCTTTTTCTCTTCTTCGGGAACTTCCTCATCCGCCTTGATGTTATTCGGATCGATGGAATCATTTGGGATTTCCTTGTTATATGCAAAGCCCAGCAAAGGCTTACAGAACGGTTTTTCAAGTTCATCCAGGGAAGAGTTCATCTGGACTCTTTCCATTATCTGCTCCGTCGTAGGATTAGACGGGATCTCTCTTAATCTCTCGATAGTCTCGCAGTACTCAACGAGATTAACGAATCTTATGTATAAAGGCATGATCTCGTCACATGATGACGGTAGATCTCTGTTGCCGTGCAAAAACTGCATTCCGTATTCTACAGCTTCGGCAGGGAGGGCTGCGAAAAGGCGGTTAACGAAGGTCATCTCGTCCAATGCATTCTCTGCCGTGTCTCCGTGAAGGAGAACTCCGCTCATATAATCGAAGACCTGATTAATGTCATGTTCCGGATAATTTCCTGATGGCATAGTCTGCTCCTTATATTGTCATTTTAAATTTACAAGCATTTTAGCATAAGGTATGGTTTAATTATATTATATTTATAAAAGGAAACGGGACGTATGTATAGGATTTTTATTGTTGAGGATGACGAAGTCATCGCCAAGCAAATGAAGCTTCATATCGAGAAATGGGGCTTCGAAGTTGCTATTGATTCCGATCTCGAGAATGTAATGGGAGACTTTACCAAGTTTAAGCCGGATCTCGTTTTACTGGATGTTAATCTTCCTTTCTATAACGGATTTTTCAGATGTACCAAGATACGTGAGGTATCAAGGGTACCGGTTATCTTCGTATCTTCGGCTTCAGATAACATGAACCAGGTAATGGCTATGAACATGGGCGGAGATGATTTTATCGCCAAGCCGTTCAGCCTTGAAGTATTGACTGCCAAGATCAATGCCGTCTTAAGACGAGCTTATGATTTCGGTCCTAATTCGAATCTTATCGAACACAAGGGAGCTATCTTTGTTCCTGCCGAGTCAGTTCTCAACTACAACAGTGAGAGAGTTGAACTTACCAAAAACGAGAACAAGATCCTTGCCGTTCTTCTTGCAGATAAATCAACTATCGTATCCAGAAAGAAGCTTATGGAAAAGCTCTGGGATGACGAATGCTTTGTCGATGAGAATACTCTTAACGTTAACGTTAACAGACTTCGCAAAAAGCTTGAAGCAGTTGGCCTTAATGACTTCATCACGACAAAGAAAGGCCAGGGCTACATAATTGAGTGACCTTTGGCGTTACATAAAGTCCAAAAGATGGATAATCCTCATGAATGTGAGTATCTTCGCATTCCTGACGCTCGTATTTTGGCTTTTTAACGTCAACCTGGTGATCATACTGTTCGCATTATCCATGTGGGCTTTTATCCTTCTTGTAGCGGGATTTCTTGATTATCTTCGTTTCTCACGTAAGGCTAAGCTTTTAAGATCACTTGAGGATGAGAATATTCCGTACACGGATTTCACGCCTTCTGACTGGATAGAAAGTGAATACGTAAGACTCCTTAACCGTGAATACGAATATAAGAGAGCCGTCGTTGAAAAGGATGCCGGCCGCTACGAAGAGACTGTCGATTACTTTACGATCTGGGCTCACCAGATCAAGACTCCTATCTCAGCCATAAGTCTTGTAGCGGAAAATATGCCTGATGATGATAACCGCGTTGATATCAAAAATGCGGTGACAGATATCAACGATTACGTTGATATGGTACTTAACTTCTTAAGACTTGATTCAGAAGTAAACGATCTGGTCTTCGATAAGGTCGATATGGATTATGTTGTTAAGCAGCTTCTTCGTAAGTTTTCTTCCCAGTTTATCGGAAGAGGCATTAATATCGTTTACGAATCTAAGCCGATCAGTATCGTAACTGATGAGAAGTGGATATCGTTTATCTTAGGTCAGCTTTTGTCCAATGCGCTTAAATATTCCAAGAAGGGAAGTATCACGATCGAGCTTACGGAAGATCATGTGAGCATAAAAGATCAGGGTATCGGAATAAGTTCAGAGGATCTGCCGCGTATTTTCGAGAAGGGATATACGGGATATAACGGAAGGACTCACAAGAAGTCGACGGGTATCGGACTTTACCTTGTTAAGCGTGCCTGCGACCTTATCAATTTTGATGTGAAGATAGAATCAGAACTCGGAAAAGGAACGAATGCGACGATCTTTTTCGAGAAGGAGGATCTGGATGTCAGAGATTAAGAAGACTAATGCGATGAGAGAGCTTACTGCGGCAGGGATCGAGTATACGGCTCTCGAATATGAATATGACGAGAACGACCTGGACGGCCATCATGTGGCAGACTACTTGAACCTTCCTTATGAGGAAGTCTTTAAGACTTTGGTGACACGCGCGGACAGCAAGAATATCTATGTTTTCTGTCTGTCGGTCGATGATGAATTGGATCTTAAGAAAGCTGCCAAACTTGCAGGTGAGAAGAAGATCGACATGATCCCTGTTAAAGAGATATTAAATCTCACGGGATATATAAGAGGCGGCTGCTCTCCTGTCGGAATGAAAAAGAAATATAAGACACTCTTTGACGAGATGATACTCCTTGTCGATGACGTTTCCGTAAGCGGCGGCCAGAGAGGTCTTCAGATAAGGATGAAGGCGCAGGATCTGGTCGATTATCTGGGTGCTGAAGTCGGCGATATTACGCACTGATTTAAAATTCTCAATAAATCCAAAGGATTTGAAAAAAACGTTACGAATGTGACAGCCTCATTTTTTTTTGGTGTTATAATTCATGCTTGGAATACGAGTGTGAGAGTATAAAAATGAGGGCAAATTATCATACACACACAACCAGATGTCACCACGCTGTCGGAACCGAGCGCGAATATGTCGAGCAGGCGATCCGGGAGAGTTTTAGTGTACTCGGATTTTCAGATCATGTTCCGATGCCTTATAAGTCCAACATCAGAATGGATCAGTCCCAGATCGAGGATTATGTTCAGACTCTGCTCTCTTTGAGGGAAGAGTACGAAGATACTATCGATATCCTCATCGGTTATGAGGTCGAGTATTCTCTTAAGTATTTCGACAAGATGATGAACGAGATTACCAGGTATCCTGTTGATTATCTTATCCAAGGCCAGCACTTCGTACCTGATGAAGTACACGGCGTTTATGAAGGTGCTCCTACGACAGACGAGAAGGTTCTGAAGGATTACGTTGATTTCACTATCGAGGGAATGAAGACAGGACTTTTCAGTTACCTGGCTCATCCTGATCTTATAAATTTCCTTGGTGATTCCAAGACTTATCTCAAGCATATGGAAAGACTCATTACTGCTGCCAACGATCTTGATCTTCCGCTCGAGGTCAATATGTACGGCTTTATCGATAAGAGGATATATCCTAACGATAATTTCTTTGACCTGGCCAGCAAGATGGAATCCAGATTCGTTATCGGTTGCGATGCTCATTATCCGGGACTTGTGGTCCAGCCCGAAAATCTTCCGGGATTTACCGATTTTCTTAAAAAGCATCATATCGAGATAGGCGATAATGTAGTAGATCTTAAGAGGATCTCACAATCTGCAAGATCTTGCTAAGAACTGAAATTACGGCATTTGTAACATTGTTACAGATGCTTTTTTATTTGTGGCAATAATATCCGTAAAAAGGCACTGTCCGCGCGACTTGCATACTTACAAATTTGTTATATTAATCCCTTCTTTGTAATGAAAATCTATTACAAAACAGGCACTTTTCAAGTAATATGATATTGGAGGTATCATATGTCACTGCTTGAAGTCAAAAACGTCAGAAAAATATACTCAACGAGATTTTCCGGAAACAAGGTCGTCGCTCTTTCCGATGTCAACATGACCGTTGAAGAAGGAGAGTTCGTCGCGATCATGGGTGAGTCAGGTTCAGGTAAGACCACACTCCTTAATATCATCGCAGCAATGGACGATGCCACATCAGGTGATATCTTCCTTAACGGAACGAACATCAAAGACATTAAGGAACATAAGCTCGCTGAATTCAGAAGAAGGGAATTCGGTTTTGTATTTCAGGAATTCAATCTCCTGGACACGTTTTCGATAGGTGACAATATAAGACTTCCTCTGGTCCTGGATGACCACAAGTCCAAGGAGATCGATGACATAGTTATCCCTTTGGCAGGTAAGCTCGGAATCAAAGAGATCCTCGATAAATATCCTTACGAAGTCTCGGGCGGTGAGAAGCAGCGAGCAGCATGCTGCCGTGCCGTTGTAATGAAACCGAAGCTCCTTTTGGCAGATGAGCCGACAGGTTCCCTGGATTCCAAATCAACAGGTGAGGTCCTTCATCTTCTGGAGGAACTTCATGCGTCCGGCCAGACCATTCTTCTGGTTACTCACTCTGTTAAGGCTGCCAGCCACGCTTCGCGCGTCCTCTTCATCAAGGACGGTGAGGTATACCATCAGCTTTACAGAGGTGATCTCAGCAATCACGAATTTTATAACAGGATTTCCGATTCACTTCAGGTGTTACTCGGTGGAAGATAAATGAGAAACGTCTACTTCAAGATAGCCGTCAACGCGATCTCCAAAAAAAGGATCGTCTACATACCGTATATCTTTTCTACAGCCATCATGGGTATGGTCCTGTATATCCTTATCTCGCTTTCTTTGGATCAGGATACCTCCGCCATGTTCGGCGGTCAGGCACTGGTCATCCTTTCCAAGATCGGTTCCATAGTATTTTTCCTCCTGTCGATGATCTTCAACATCTACATAAGTTTCTTCGTGACCCGCGGCAGGAACAAGGAGTACGCGGTCCTGAACGTCCTCGGAATGGAGAAGAAACACCTTCTTAAGATCATATTTATCGAAAACATCATCCTGTCGATCGCGGGTTCCGTCATAGGCATAGTCGGCGGCGTGGTATTTTATAAGCTCATCCAACTGTCGCTCATCAAGTACATGGGCGGCGAGATCAATTACAGGCTGACATTCAGTTTCATTGCGGTACTGATAGTTCTTGCTTCATATGCGGCTGTATACGCGATCATCTCCGTTATACAGATAATCATGCTTTATGTCTTAAAGCCTGTTGAGTACATGAAATCAGGTTCCAAAGGCGAGAAGAAAGGTAAGCTCTATCTTATCTTCGCCATCCTCGGAGTGGCGATCCTCGTGGTTGCATATAAGCTCGAATCTTCCATACCTCCTGATCTGAGGATCAGAACATTTATGGGTGATACCACCAAGAAGTTCGTATTTGCTTCGATTCTGATCGTAGTTGCTACTTATCTGATATTCGTTTTCGGAAGTGTAGCTGTCCTTTCTTCCATCAAGAAGTTTAAATGGTTCTTTTATCGTAAGCTCAGCTTCATCAACCTTTCGACTCTTGCTTACAGGATGAGAAGAAGTGCGATAGGACTCGGAACAATCTGTATCCTTTCAACTTTGGCGATCATACTTACGGCTGCACTTCTTACATTCATTACATCAGCTGATGATTATCTCGCGACGATCGTCCCTGAATCTTTTACGTTGGAAGTAACAGATGATGAGGGCGCACAGACTCTCATGACATATCTTGATGATTACACGAATAATTCGAGCAGGACCCAGGGTGTTTATGATGCACTTCCGTTGCTGATCCGTATGCAGTCGGGACGAATAGTCGAGAATGCCACGGTAAAGAATGTTGACGATCTTGATATGATCTACATCATCGATGAGGCATCATATTCTGCTCTGACAGATATCGATCCTGATATAGACAACAGTGAATTCGGATTGATCGCCAAAGAAAAAGTAAATAGCTTTCATGATATGGACGGAACAGAACATAAACTCGTGAAGCTCGATTCTTCTGCTAAGCTTGAATCCGTATACGGAAGCGGAAACCTTCTTGTATATCCGGGTGATATAGATATGCTCCTTGACTATTATCTTTCCAATGATGTCAGATATGTATCCGTCATCAGAGGAGGAGATGTTGCTTTATGGGCCGACAAACAAAGGATCGACGACGAGAAGGAGAGCTTTGAAGAGACATTCAAGAGAACTACGATCTACATAGTCGATGTTGACGGTACCTATGAGGCTCAGTATCGAGCTTATATAGCAGTATCCGGTATCGCAGGCATCTCCAATACCCGTTCTTCTACCGGAGAAGCCATGGAGTTTATCGGCCTATATAAGGGCCTGACATTCCTTTGTACGATAATCCTGTTTTTGTTCGTCATAATGGTTTCGGTAACGCTTTATTACAAGAACCTGTTTGAGGGTATCGAGGATGCTCCGAATTATGAGGTCATGAGAAAGCTCGGCATGGATGACAAACTCATCAACAGGACTGTTTACATCCAGATGACCTTTTCTCTCATCCTTCCGATCGCGCTTGCCGCATTCCATGCTCTTTTCAGCGAGCGTTACGTAATCGGTGTCATCAAGACCGTTAACCCGTACGTTCAAAGATCATTCCAGTACCTTACCGTATTTTCGACCATAGTTGCTATCGTTTTATATTTCTTCATCGGTATCCTCGCATCAAGGAATTATATCAAGATCGTCAAAGGCCAGAAAAAAGACGATTGATTTGCTTTTTTTCGAAAACGTCCTATTATAATAAAATGATTCATATTTTTAAGGACGGGTGTTATGTCTTTCAAGGATGATGCAAAAAAAGAAGGGAAGACCCTTTTAACAGGTTTTATCTCTCTTGCCAAATGGTTGGTCCTCGCGAGCTTCACGGGAGTGATAGTTGGCCTTGTCGGCGTACTTATGGTCAAGGGAATTGATCTAGCCACTAACCTTCGAAATGACTATCCGTTCATCCTTTATTTCATGCCGGTAGCAGGTCTTATCTGCGTATTCCTTTATCAGATCGCAGGAAAAGACAAAGACAGCGGAACCAATGTCGTTCTGGAAGCCATAAGGAGTAAGGAACAGATCAAGTTCAGGACTGCTCCTCTCATAATCATTTCAACGATCCTTACTCATCTTGTCGGAGGTTCCTCCGGAAGGGAAGGAGCTGCACTGCAGTTCGGAGGCTCTCTCGGTGAATCCATAAGCAGAGTATTCAGGTTCAAGGAAAAAGACAGGGTAACGCTTATCATGTGCGGCATGTCCGCAGCCTTCTCAGCGGTGTTCGGTGTACCTCTCGCAGCAGTATTATTCCCGATGGAGGTAGCTAGTGTCGGAGTCATGTACTATTCCGCTTTGGTCCCTTGCGTCGTATCATCTCTTGTTGCTCACGAGGTAGCTTTGCTGTGCGGTGTTACTGCTCATCAGTACGTTCTTCCTGATATCGGATCGTTCACGATCAAGGGAGTTATCGTTACGGTCGTACTGGCAGTTTTAAGTGCGCTTTTAAGTATCGTATTCTGTCAGGCTCTGCATTCGACTCATCACGGACTTGATAAGCTCATTAAGAACAAGTACCTAAGAGTTCTTCTTGGAAGTGCAGTCCTCATTGGACTTACACTCATCTTCGGAACAGATTATAACGGTGTCGGAGGATCTGTTATCGTTAAGGCAGTAGAAAGCGGTGAGGCTGTTCCATACGCATTTATCCTTAAGATAATCTTTACGGTCATTACACTAAGTATCGGATTTAAAGGCGGTGAGATCGTACCGTCATTCTTTGTAGGAGCAACATTCGGTGCAGCCTTCGGTCATCTAGTGGGTTTTAGTCCCGAGTTCTGTGCTTCGCTAGGACTTGTTGGTGTCTTCTGCGGTGTTACGAACTGTCCTTTGGCTTCGTTGATAATCGCATGCGAGATGTTCTCGTTTACCAAAGCTCCGTATTATCTTATTGTTGTTGCAATCACATATCTGATCTCAGGCTATAAGAGTATCTATACTTCCCAGAAGATAATGTACTCGAAGACAGAGCCTACATTTCTCGGCAAAGATAAATAATCCTCTTTCCTTAATTTTCCCCGGACAGAAAGAAACTCCTAATAAATTAGGAGTTCCTTAGGGCAAATTATTATGTGAGGCATTTACAAACTAATTTAATTATCGTACGGATTCATCGTAATGATCTTTCCGTCTGCGTCATAGTTAAGTTCTCTGAACTTGACGCATCTCTTGCTGTTGATTCCGCCGGAGAGGGAAGAGTCGTGATAGAAAAGATACCACTTTCCGTCAACCTCGACGATGGAATGGTGAGTTGTCCAACCGATTACCGGCTCAAGGATCCTACCCTGATATGTGAATGGTCCGAACGGACTGTCACTTGTTGCATAAACGATGTAACAGGTTGTACCTGTTGAATATGAGAGATAGTACTTACCATTGTACTTGTGCATCCAAGGACCTTCGAAGTATCTTCTCTTCTCGTCACAAGCCTTGATAGGCTCGCCGTTCTCATCAAGGATCTGTACATGCTTAGGAGCTTCCTTGTACTGAAGCATATCATCAGTAAGTTCTCCGACACATGGACCAAGTGCAGGCTCATCACCCTTAGGTCCGTCGGAACCAGGGATCATATCAGGATCACCCATTACGAAGGAACCTGTCTGCCACTTCTCGAGCTGACCGCCCCAAAGACCGCCTGTTACGAGATAAGCACGTCCGTCGTCATCAACGAATGAACAAGGATCGATACTGAATGAACCCTTGATAGGCTCAGCTTCCGGTGTAAACTTTCCGCCAGGTGTATCGCTTGTAGCTACTCCGATCCTGAAGATTCCGTCTTTGTCCTTAGCAGGGAAGTAGAGGTAATACTTGCCGTTTTTGTATGCACAATCAGGTGCCCACATCTGCTTGCTTACCCACGGTACTTCTCTCATGTTGAGAACTTCGCCGCAATCAACAACCTCGGATGTTACAGAATCCATTTCCAATACATGATAATCTTCCATCACATACTGATCGCCGTTGTCGTTATCAGTAACTTCAACATTGAGATCGTGAGACGGATAAACATATATCTTTCCGTTAAACACATGAGCTGATGGATCAGCCGTGTAAATATGCTTAACTAATGGTTTGTTCTGTTCAGCCTTGCTCATAAGGTCTCCTTTTATAAAAGCGCTACATATTGATATTAATCTATCACTAGCATACAAATCTTCAAGTGAAAATCATTAAGTTAGCAAGAAGTGTATAAAAATCCGCAATATTTGTTTGTTTCGCTCTTGTTTCGCGCATGTTTATTGCTATTTTGCGTGAAACGATTTGCGCTGGGCAAAAAAGAAGGCCGCCCATAGGACAGCCTTCTATATATCTATTTAATAAGCATGATCAAAACTTATTTATTCATGCATTCCTCAACTGCAACAGCTACAGCAACGGAAGCACCAACCATAGGGTTGTTACCCATACCGAGGAAGCCCATCATCTCAACGTGAGCAGGAACAGAAGAAGAACCTGCGAACTGAGCGTCAGAGTGCATACGGCCCATTGTGTCTGTCATACCATAGGAAGCAGGACCTGCAGCCATGTTGTCAGGGTGAAGTGTACGGCCTGTACCACCACCGGAAGCAACTGAGAAGTACTTCTTGCCTGCAGCAATTCTTTCCTTCTTGTATGTGCCTGCAACTGGGTGCTGGAATCTTGTTGGGTTTGTAGAGTTACCTGTGATGGAAACATCTACGTTCTCGCTCCAGAGAATAGCAACGCCCTCACGAACGTCGTCTGCACCGTAGCAGCGAACCTTTGCACGAGGTCCGTCAGAGTAAGGTGTCTCTTTAACGATCTTAAGCTCGCCTGAATAGTAGTCGAACTGTGTCTGAACATAAGTAAATCCGTTGATACGGGAAATGATGAATGCTGCGTCCTTACCAAGACCGTTAAGGATAACACGGAGAGGCTTAACACGAACTTTGTTAGCCATCTCTGCGATCTTGATAGCACCCTCAGCAGCTGCGAAAGACTCGTGGCCTGCGAGGAATGCGAAGCACTCTGTCTCTTCTCTGAGGAGCATAGCAGCGAGGTTACCGTGACCAAGACCAACCTTACGATCGTCAGCAACTGTACCTGGGATACAGAAAGCCTGGAGACCGATACCGATTGCCTCAGCAGCGTCAGCTGCCTTTGTGCAGCCCTTCTTGATAGCGATAGCAGCACCTACAACATAAGCCCACTTTGCATTCTCAAAGCAGATATTCTGTGTGCTTTCGCAGATCTTATAAGGGTCGATGCCCTTCTCGTCGCAGATCTTCTTTGCTTCTTCGATAGAGGAAATACCATTATCGTTAAGAGCCTTGTTGATCTGATCTATTCTTCTGTCATAGCTTTCAAACAATGCCATATTATATAATCTCCTTCCTCTAATTACTCTTTACGTGGATCGATGTAACGAGCAGCTTCAGAGAATCTGCCGTAAGTACCGATGTTGTCTTTGTATGCTTCGTTAGCATCCTTACCGTTCTTGATCTGATCGAGCATAGGTCCGATCTTAAGGAACTGGTAACCGATGATCTGATCGTCTTTGTCCAAAGCGAGCTTGAGGATGTAACCTTCTGTGAGCTCGAGGTAACGAGGTCCCTTCTCGAGTGTGGAGAAGATAGTACCTGTCTGGGAACGAAGTCCCTTACCGAGGTCCTCAAGACCTGCACCGATGGAAAGACCACCCTCAGAGAAAGCGGACTGGGAACGTCCGTAAACGATCTGGAGGAAGAGTTCACGCATTGCTGTGTTGATAGCATCGCAAACGAGGTCTGTGTTCAAAGCTTCGAGGATCGTCTTACCAGGGAGGATCTCACCAGCCATAGCTGCAGAGTGAGTCATACCTGTACAACCGATTGTCTCAACCAAAGCTTCCTGGATAACGCCTTCCTTGATATTGAGGGAAAGCTTACAAGTACCCTGCTGTGGTGCACACCAGCCGATACCGTGTGTGTAACCGGAGATATCTTTAATTTCTTTTGCCTGTATCCACTTTCCTTCTTCAGGAATAGGAGCAGGTCCATGATTGCAGCCTTTAGCTACGCAAGTCATCTGTTCAACTTCATGTGTTTTGATCATGTGTTTGACCCCTTTCGAAAAATGTATGCGCCAAAATGCACCTTATAATTATATAAGCAATATTCGAAAAAATGCACGCCCAAAAAGTGAAAAAGATGAGAAAAATCGCGAATATTTTTATTCTTTTTATAATGTTACATAATAATTCGGTTAATTGATTTTTGAATTGAAATTTTAATGATGTACTATACAATATCTTTATTACACTAACGGGAACAGGGAAATGAAAAAAGGGAATTTTTGGGTTTATATCGGTATATTGGCGGTAGCCGCATTGGCTCTGCTCGTTTTTGTGTTCTTCTCAGATTCCCTTTTCGACGGGCTTAAGAAGACTTCGAAAAAGGACAACATCACAGAACTTAAAGAGCAGCTGGCGTCTCAGGACTTGAAGATCTACTGGATCGGTGACTGCCCTTCAAGACTTAAGGACGTTAATTTCGTTCAGGTACACAGCATCAAGGAGGAAAACCTTCCTTTGTCATACAGATATGTTCAGACATCGGAACTTGTAGATAAAACGATGGAATATGAGCTTGTCAGGATCGATCAGGAATGCCCGACATACTCAGTGATCGTTATTACCAAGACAGGCCTTACCGATGAGGAAAGAGGTTATATCTTAAGGTGTATGGAAGAAAGCGGCACTAAGCTCATTCTTCTCGGAAAAGATGCGGTTGACGAATACAGAGCGTCTCTTTATATGGCTACGGGCCCATCCATAAAATATACTTCCATGATATTTGAGGACGGTGTATATCATGATGATATCTTCAGTTCAGACAGCATGAAGAATGTTGATTCGCCTGAATTTGCACAGGAATTCATGGAGTACCTGATTAACGATTTTGAGTTTACGGATTCAGCGGCTGAGACTTCTGAAAGTGCTCATTAGCAAGACTTTCGAATATAACTATGATTATTTTTCGGGAGCAGGAACATGGCAATAGACAGAGAAAAGACTTCAGCTATAGTAGCGCGTTATGATGAGATAATGTCATCTATGGGCGATCCGTCCATTACATCGGATACGCAAAGATATCTCGCCCTCAATAAGGAAATGGGCGAACTTGAAGATAAGGTCACAAAGATAAGGGAATACGACGAGTGTCAGAAAACGATCGAAGAGGCACTCGAGATGCTAGGTATCCCTGAGGACCGTGAACTTCACGAACTTTACACACAGGAATTAAATGATGCCAAGAAAAGATCGGAGATACTTGAAGAAGAACTCATGATCCTTCTTGCGGATAAAGATCCGAGAGACGACAGGAACGTTATCATGGAGATCAGAGCGGGAGCGGGCGGTGAAGAAGCGGCCCTTTTCGCAGATACATTATTCAAGATGTACAAAGGTTACTGCATGAGAAAGGGCTTTGATACAGAGATCATCGATCTTAATGCAACTGATCTCGGAGGAATCAAAGAGATCGTTTTCGAGATAAAGGGAAAAGGTGCGTATAGTAAGTTTAAGTTCGAAAGCGGTGTTCACAGGGTGCAGCGAGTTCCGGTAACGGAGTCAGGCGGAAGGATACATACTTCAACTGCTACGGTCGCAGTGCTTCCTGAGGCAGAGGCAGCGGATGTCGTCATTAATCCGGAGGATCTAAGGATCGACAGATACAGAGCCTCTGGTGCCGGCGGACAGCACGTCAACAGAACGGATTCCGCCATAAGGATCACACATCTTCCGACAGGTCTTGTGGTACAGTGTCAGGATGAACGAAGCCAGTACAAGAACAAGGACAAAGCCATGGCAGTACTTCAGAGCCGACTTTGGGAGATGGCTAATTCCAGTGCCAAGGACAAAGAGGATTCCGAGAGAAGGTCACAGGTGGGAACAGGTGACAGATCCGAGAGGATAAGGACATATAACTATCATCAGGGCCGAGTATCGGATCACAGGATCGGACTTACGCTTTATAAGCTCGAGGAGATCTTGGCAGGAGACCTAGATGAGATCATAAACAGTCTGACGGTAGCAGCTGCTTCCGACAGTTTAGGACAGGCATCGGACGAGGATTAATGATGGACAGGATAAAAAAGTACGAACATACAAAATTTATAAAAAACAACGACAAGGAAGGTCTTAAGGATGCCGCCGAGCACCTTAACGCTGGTGAAGTAGTGGCTTTTCCGACAGAGACTGTTTACGGATTGGGTGCCAACGCTCTTGACGCAGAGGCTGTCGATAAGATATTTGAAGCGAAGGGAAGACCCGGAGATAACCCTCTTATCGT
>JAGCGK010000027.1 GCA_017649645.1 Clostridiales bacterium
ACCGGGAATATCATCAAAGCCTTCCAAGACATCAGCCTTAACTATCGTGAATGCTTTCTTATCCAATGCCTGGCTTAGATTCTTACGGGTATATTCCAACGCCTCATCGAATTTATCGACCAGGACTAACTTCGGGTCATACCCTTCCCTTTTAAGATAATTGCCGAGAGAGATCCCCACACATCCTGTTCCGGTGCAAAGATCCCAGATGATAGGATCCGTCTTACCGGTTGAAACAACGGTCTCGAATGCCTTTTCGACAAGTAGTTCCGTATCAGGTCTTGGAATAAGTACTCCCTTTCCTACTTCATATTCTTCATTGAAAAAATATGCCTTACCGACAATATACTGCCAAGGCTCATAGTTCTTAAGCCTTATGATCAGCGGATCAATGAAACTTCTGTCAACGTTCTTATCCATACAGAGCCTTAATGAAGAAGGAGTCTTATTAAGAACGTGTGCGATTATCTCCAATATTTCAAAGCGGGCATCAGAAATGCCCGCTTCGTTTAATTCGTTTTCATATTCATTGATAAGATCACCAATTGTCATCGTTATCATTCTCCGGAATGACTGCCTGCATTGCTGCGATAGCTACTTCACAGATCTTAGGATCAGGCTCTTTTGTGGTAAATCTCTGAAGCCAAAGTCCCGGCTTAACGAGGATCTTACAGATTCCTCTGTCACAGTGACGACCGACAAATCTGAGTATCTCATAAGAGATTCCGCAGATAACAGGTATCAGTACCAGTCTAAGTCCGATGTTGATGAGCATATTATTGTCACCGATAAATACACCCGCGATCGTATAGATGAGTATCGATATCATAAGAACGATGAACATGAACGCTGTTCCGCATCTCGGATGGAAGCGTGACTGCTTCATGATGTTCTCGACTGTGAGGGCTTCTCTAGCCTCATAGCAGGCGATGGTCTTATGCTCTGCACCGTGATACTGCCAGACTCTCTTGATATCAGGCATCTTGGAAACGAGGATGAGATACGTAAGGAAGATCACGATCCTGAGTACGCCCTCGATGATATTTCTTACCAGCTGTACCCAGAGAACATCCAGCATGTTCTCGTCAAAGAGCTTACTTACAAGGTCAACGATAAGTCTCGGAAGCAAGATGAAAAGTCCGATGGATAGCGCGAGTCCCAGGATAGCAGAAAGAGTAAGCATAACGCTTCTGTGTCTTCCGAGGAATGAGTCGAGCTTGCTTTCTTTTTTCTCTTCTGCTTCGTCTTCCTTGCCCTGCTCGGAAATATCTGCAGACTTCATCGTTGCGTCTGTTCCCGTTACGAGCATCTTATAAAACTTAATGCATCCTCTAACGAACGGAACCTTCTCAAAGTAGGAAACTCTGTCGCTTTGCTTCATCTCTTCGATGTAGATGGAACCGTCAGCTTTTCTTACTGCGATAGCCGTGCGCTTAGGGCCGCACATCATGATACCTTCAATCAGGGCCTGGCCTCCGATCGTTGTTCTCTTCCTATCCTTGGAAGCTACTTTTGTATCCTTATCGGTCTTTATCTCAGTAACATCAGGTGAGATCTCGGTATTTTCCTGCTTTTCAGGCTCAACCGTCGCGATGGCTTCTTCAACCACCGGCTCGGCGTCGGCAATCTGCTCTACAGGCTGCTCGAGGACCTCTGATTCAGTTTTGTTTTCTGACATATACTTCTCCACTATATTATTTGTATTATTATTTTCAGCCTATTATAACACTTTTTATGTTACTGTCAGATTTCGATAGCGGTAAAAATATGGTACTTCTCGAAAACATCAGAGGATATCAGCAATATCGAGGATCAGCCTTTCCGACTTCTCCCAGCCTAAGCACGGGTCTGTAATGGACTTGCCGTACACACCCTCACCGATCTTCTGGCAGCCGTCCTCAAGGTAACTTTCGATCATGAGTCCCTTAACAAGTTTACGGATATCATTATTCCATTTTCTACTGTGGAGGATATCCTTGGAGATCCTTATCTGCTCCTCATATCTCTTGCCGGAATTGTTGTGGTTGGTATCTACGATGACCGTCGGATTTTTAAGGCTCGGATCCTTCTGATACTGCTCGAAAACATTCTCCAGATCCTCATAATGATAATTCGGATGTGACCTGCCGAACTTATCGAGATATCCTCTTAAGATACAGTGCGCATACGGGTTTCCTTCAGTCTGAACTTCCCATCCTCTGTAGATAAACTTTTGAGGACTTTGCGCAGCCGTGACGGAATTCATCATTACGGTAAGATCTCCCGCCGTAGGGTTCTTCATTCCTGCAGGGATACCGATACCGCTTGATACGAGCCTGTGCTCCTGATTCTCGACTGATCTCGCGCCGACTGCGACATAACTCAAAAGATCAGACAGATATCTGTGGTTTGAAGGATAGAGCATCTCTTCGGCGCATGTAAATCCTGTCTCCTTAATCACTCTCGTGTGAAGTTCTCTGATGGCGATGATTCCCGCGAGCATATCCTCACCCTGCTCAGGATTTGGCTGATGTAGCATTCCCTTGTAGCCGAGACCTTTTGTCCTTGGCTTATTCGTGTAAACACGCGGGATGATGAATATCTTATCCTTAACCTTCTCACTTACCTTCGATAGCCTTTCCATATAATCCAGTACGGCATCTTCCCTGTCCGCAGAACAAGGTCCTATTATGAGGATAAACCTGTCATCCTTCCCTTCGAAAATGTCTGCTATCTGCTTATCTCTGGACTCTTTTATCTTCTTTATCTGATCATCGATCGGAAACTCTTCCTTAAGCTCCTTAGGAACAGGAAGTTTCCTTATGAAGTTCATGTTCATATCCATAGAATATTTCTCCTTAAAAATCGAGTTACCTTACGTTAACGCATTATACATTAGGAGTCGTTTCTTATATAGCAGATACATTCATTTTTTTTGCACGATTTGTTATCATTTAGAAAAAAGGACGGTGTATATCGTGTTCGACAAACTTAAGGATAATCTCAAGAACAGCTACAGCCCCTATTCAAACTTCAAGGTAAGCGCCATCGTCGTTACAAAGGACGGCAAGGAGTTTACAGGCGTAAACATCGAGAACGCCTCATACGGAGCAACGGTCTGTGCCGAGCGCTGCGCTATCTTCAAGGCCGTAAGCGAAGGCTACCGTCCCAAAGATCTTGAAGAGCTTCATCTCATGGTCGGTTCCGGAAGCATCGGCATGCCGTGCTTTATGTGCAGACAAGTGATAACGGAATTTTTCGAGCAGGATAAGAAGATATACTGCTATTCGACAAACGGGGATGTGGAAGTTTACAAGGTATCAGATCTGTGTCCGAACCCTTTCGGACCTGATGATCTTGACTTAAAGTGACCGACTGCCTTAACGGCAACAGCAAATACTCCGAAGAATATAAGAAATCCTATAAGCCCATAGACGACGTCACCTAATTCCATGGCGCCTTTATGGGTTACTTTCTGTCCGACTTCGATCGCGACAGTAAGGAAAACGACCAATGATGCGGCATAGATGCCGGTTATCGCCAGTATGTAACCTTTTTTACTGAGCCACTTTACTACCGGATAGATGACTATAAGCATCAAAAGTCCCAGGATCCCGATCACGATAAGATGAAGTATCTTATCGGAAAAAGCGAGATTGGTGCCCTCGTTTATCTCGGATATCTCGTCGTGAGAAAAGTTTATAAGGTCTGCCACTTGGCGAAGCATTTCTTTCATCAATAGTCCCCCTTTCCTTAGGACCATTGGATTATAGCGCTGATAGTAAAGCCGTTCCCGAGGAAAATTGGGCAAGTCTCAGTCTAAAATGTGGCTATATTCAGGCAAAATAGTATAATCAAATCATAACGCCAAGGAGGTGTAGGGATATGAAGAAGGCTAATGTTTTGTTCCTGGGAAACTCAGGTGTCGGTAAATCGACACTCATCAATGCGATAATGAATGACGATGCCGCAGAGACCGGAATCGGTATAACAGGCACCACAAAGGAACTTAAGACATACGAGAACGAAGAAGTTCCATTCAGGATCATCGATACGATCGGTTTTGAACCGACCAAGTTCCTTCAGAAGAACAAGGCCATAAACGAAGTTCAGAAGTGGTCAAAGGACGTTGCTTTAAGCAATAACGACGATACTTCCATCGACCTCATCTGTCTTTGTGTCGACGGAACATCGAGTAAGCTCTTTGCCAAGACCATCGACGATTTTCTTAAGGCTATCCAGATCTGGAAGAATGTGCCAATCATCGTTATCATCACAAAGTCTTACTCATTCCCTGACCGCGAAGCAAATAAGCAGATGGTAAATGATGCTTTCGCAGGCAAGAACTGCAACCTCAAGGGCATATTTACGGTAGTCGCTCAGCCTTATGTAATAAGCGATGAGATAGTAGTTCCTCCTGAAGGAATCACGGAGCTTATCTCTGCCATCAACGAGCTCCTTCCTGAGGGAATCCAGGCTTCAAAGAAAGACATCAACACATATAATCTTAACCGTAAGAGAGTCATCGCTCACGGAGCAACAGTTACATTTACAGGTATCGGCGTAGCCATCGGTGCCATCCCGATCCCGTTCCCTGACGCTGCTTTACTTATCCCGACAGAGACTGCGGAGATCAATCTCCTGGCTAAGATCTACGGTATCAGACAGGATGAGAAATCGAAGATGTTCTTTAATTCCATAGTTGAAGTCGGAACAGTAAGTACGGTTGCCCGCGGCGTTATTACAGCTCTTAAGGCAATCCCGGCCATTAACATCGTAGCAAGTGTTCTGAACGCCGTTATCGCAGGTGTTTTCGTTGCCGCCATCGGTGAAGGGACCATCTACGCTTTCGAGCAGATATATCTCGGAAACAAGTCCATCGAAGATATCGATTGGGTCAAGCAGATCATGGAAGGCAAACTTCAGAACGGCATGGTCGATAAGGTTACAAAGATCCTCGAATCTCTTCCTGAGAATGCGAGCAAGAACGATGTGGTCAAGGCCATCGGAAGACTTTTCGGAGTTAAGGATTCTGAATTTACCGATACAAAGAAACTTCCTTCCGGTAAATGATCCTACCTATTCGACATTAATTTTTTCGAAAAAAAGAGAGCCTTTCGACTCTCTTTTCTATTGGATTAAATTAATAGTTTTCACAAACACCCAGATCATACATCGCATAGAAGAAATCGTAATACTCACCACGTTCTTCTTTGGCAGTCTTCACTATATCAGTGATATCTATTCTTACTGTCTCGCTGCTTTCTGTCTTTATATCAACATATGTCTCTCTGTCAGTAGAAACAAGCGTAAACTTATCTTTGGCTGCAACAGTTATCTCATCAGAAGAAACAGATCCGTCTTTGCCTACTTCTAAGCCAACCTTATCCTCTTCAAAGTAAAAAATAGCATCAGGAGAATACGCCATGAAACTCCAAACATCATTCGTAGATACAGGCATACCGTCTTCACCGACCTTAAACTCTCCTGCTATCAACATGTTACTTCCCTGACCTGCTGAATGATAGAGTTCAAAATTCTCAGGATCAGTAAATTCTGCTCCAAGATAATAATTGAAGACCCTATATCCTTCCATACTTCCTACGAAATTAACGGAACCGCCTGCAACCTTATATACATTAAGTGAACAATAATCATCCATAAGACTACATTGAGCATAAATATATATGTCATCGCCATTCATCAGCAGATAAGCAACACCCACGGATCCGACATCATCCATATAACAGTCAAGCACATACGACGTATCATTTACTTCGATAGTAACCTTTCCGTCACTTGTTCCTCCGCTTGGAATAAAGAAAAGAGCTTCTTCAGTCTTAAGAACCTTCGAATAATCTTCTGTATTGTGGAACTTCAATACACGATTAGATGCAGAAAGACTCTCGACCTCCAGATCATCTATATTAGCAACATAGTCCGTCGTTTCTGTAGCAGTCTCTACTGTTGTATCTTCAGTGGTCTCTTCAGTCGTAGTCTCTGTTGTAGTCTCTATTGTTTCCTCTGTGGTTGCTTCAGTAGTCTCTTCTACTGTTGTATCCGCAGTTTCTATAACTGTCTCTTCTGTTTCCTTAGTCTCATCATCTTTAGTCTTAGGATCGCATCCGCTCATCAAAAGCGAACCGCCAAGGATCATTGATGAAGCCAATACTGCAGCAGTAAGTTTACGTGCCTTCATGTTTTCCTCCATACAAGTTATAAAATTATACTTATTATATCAGTATCCGACAAAAAAACACCTCCGATATCGGAGGTGATTTTTCTCGATACGGTTTATTCTTTCCACGGCTGATGCTGATCAGGATTAATGTAGATTCCGACTATCTCACCGCTTTCAACAACAATATGAATATTCGGGATATACCAGGTAGTATCGCTTTCCAGCTCTTCAGCAAAACTTTTAAGATCATCATAAACATCCGTGTAATCATATGTAACTATTCCGTCTTTGGAATACACATTTGCTTTGTCCATTATTACAACCGAATCAGAAACATCCAAATGCACATCTTTCTCGAACGCAGAAGAATTCACAAGTCCGTCCCAATCGACATAATAGGTTCCGTCTGATTGTTGACTTAAAAACCAATCGTTATCTAGCATGATATAACCATCAACACTTGGATCATTTATCACGGTGATCATACTGAAATCCATAGACTGATCAGTAGCATAATTATATTTATCTTTTGAAGCAAGGATCACCAGACTGTCCCATTTTTCCAATGAATCGATCTCTTCCTGCGTAAAGTACGTATAGTCACGGATATCCAGTGTCATACCCTTCATATCCTCATCGAAAGAATACCTGTCGCAGCAATAATCCCCGTCAGGTATCTTACCCTCTTCATGCTCCGTATTATGCGCATAAACAACATTACCCTTGACCATAACAGGAACAATACAGATCTCTTTTATGACTCCATCCTCAACAACGATATGTGCATTGTAGTTTATAGAATTGAGCGAAGCAGCATCAATCGTTTCCTTAAACGACTGGAAGCTGTCGAACTCATAAGTAAAATCATAAGTCTTTATGCCGTCTTCGGAGAAAACATCAGCATATGCGTAGATTACCGGCTCTTCACCTACGCTCAAGTTGATCTGCTCCTCATAAGGGAAAAGAAGCGGAATATCATACTGATCGAACATATAATAGTTTCCGTCACCCTGCAACTTCAGGTACCATCCTTCATTATTCAGTTCAACAATTTTCTCTCCATAAGTGCATGAACGCGTAACATATGTATTGACCGTCTTAACAGTCATAGAGCCGTTTACGTCGTTTCCATAGCAGCAATCTTCAATATCAAGAAAATATGCCGTATCCATAAAATCCATCGTTCTCTCATCAAATTGAACATACTCGTATATATCCGATTTGATCACATTATCATCCTCATCGAAAACAATATTCGACGCAAAGTATACGCCGTCTTTAACGACACCCGCATCATGGTCTTCCTTTGTAACAGAATATGCCATCGGCTCAGATACCGGTCCCGGATCATCATCTGATGTCTCAGTCGTTGTTACATCTGTTGTTGTAGTATCATCCGTCTCATCAGTTGTAACAACAGTCTCATCCGTATCATCTTCTTTGTTTTTGGTTGACTTAGTATCCTTAGCAGAATTGCAACCGGAAAGCACGGCCATAGCCAAAATGAGCGATAATATAGCTTTCTTCTTCATAATTCCTCTCCTGTCATCAGGTTCTTACCTAATATATCGTAATAATATGGCTCAGGTTTCTCAAAACATAAAAAAGAGACTGCCTTTTGAGCAGTCTCTGATGAATGTCGTAAAATAATTAAGCTTTACCCATTCTCTTGTTGAACTTATCAACACGTCCGCCTGTATCAACAAGCTTCTGCTTACCTGTGTAGAACGGGTGGCACTTAGAGCAGATATCAACACGGAGCTCAGGCTTCGTGGAAAGAGCTTCGAAT
>JAGCGK010000028.1 GCA_017649645.1 Clostridiales bacterium
CTGCAAGATAGAAGGGGTTGGAAGCTTCTCTGCCCTGGAAGTAGATATCAGGGTTCTGAGCTGTACCACGGAGTGTCGGATGGTTAGGAGACAAAGCTCTCTTTCTGAACTCAGCAACTGCATCGTAGTCTACGAGCTCGCCGAGGTCAGCGTAATCCATAACTTCGATCTTCTGGATCTCGTGTGATGTACGGAAACCGTCGAAGAAGTGGATGAATGGAACTCTGCTCTTGATTGTAGCGAGGTGAGCAACTGCTGCAAGGTCAGCAACTTCCTGAACGGAGTTGGAGCAGAGCATTGCAAAACCTGTCTGACGGCAAGCCATAACGTCTGCATGGTCACCGAAGATATTCAAAGCGTGAGCTGCGAGTGCTCTTGCGGATACATGGAATACGCAAGGGAGAAGCTCACCAGAGATCTTGTACATATTAGGGATCATAAGAAGGAGACCCTGAGATGCTGTGTAAGTAGTTGTCAAAGCACCTGTAGCCAATGATCCGTGAACCGCACCGGCTGCACCTCCTTCAGATTGCATCTCGACGACATTTACTGTCTGTCCGAAGATGTTTTTTCTGCCCTCTTGAGCCCACTGATCAGTGTAATCAGCCATTGGTGACGATGGAGTAATAGGGAAGATTGCAGCATTCTCTGTAAAAGCGTACGAAGAATAAGCCGCAGCTGTATTACCCTCCATGGTCATTTTCTTAAGTTCACGTGCCATAAACATGTCTCTCCTTTGTTTTTTATATATGTTTGCGTTAAATCTACACAAAAAGCACAAATATTATATCACGTATATAAAAAAAAGGCGGTTCTTTTGGAGAGGATTTGGTGTAAATTCTGTATTCTTTTTTTCTTTTTCGAAAAAACTCGTTCTAATGAAATTTATTTATAAATAATAAAAACAAAAAAAGACTACCCGTTAAGGTAGTCTTTGAAATCTCTTTTATCACTCACCCGTCTGCTGCTCTGCAGGAGTCGGATCTGCCGGTGTAGGTTCTGCAGGAGTCGGTTCTGCAGGTGTTGGCTCAGCAGGTGTCGGTTCAGCCGGTGTAGGCTCTGCAGGTGTTGGTTCTGCAGGGGTCGGCTCCGGAGTCGGTGTCGGGGTTGCTGCGGAAGGTGTCGTATCCGACGAAGACGGGGTCGTATCGGAAGACGATGACGGTGTTGTATCTCCGGAAGAATCGGAAGAATCAGAACTCTCGTCCATGGTACCGCCGATTATCTCACCTGTCTCAGGATCCATAACAGCGAGGGATCCGTCAGGATTAAGGATTCCTACGTCTACGTAAGCCGGGATCGGCGGGTAGTAGCTGTAGCAGAGCTTCTCTCTCTCGATCTCATTTCCGTCCTTGTCATACCATACCTTGTAGCAGACTGCGGACTGCGGGTTGTGTGCAGGATGCGAATGATATACGGTTCCTACTTCAACTTCAGGGTCAGCCTCATACTTAACGCCTGCATCCTCACCTGTGTATCCGCCTGAAGATACGAGGTCGATATACTTGCCGTCTTCGAAAAGGTGACCATAGAACTGGATGGTGATCTTGGTCTCCTCATCAACATAGAAAGCATGTACTGCGATAGGATAATCTGTGTTGTTCGTAAATCTGAGATCTGCGCTGCCGTAGTCAACCGTAGCATCCGTTCCGATAGGACAGTATGTGGACGGCCACTCGTGGCAGTGTCTCTCGTCGATCTGGAGGTTAGCCTTAGCAGCGGACTGGAACATCATGGAGCTTACCTGGCAAACGCCGCCTCCGATACCCTTCTCAGCCTTACCGCCGATGATAACGCCTGCTGTCTTATAGCCAGCCTCAACAGTTCTTCTTCCGACATAGCCGTTGAACGAGAACTGCTCACCCGGCTGGATAACAAGTCCGTCGAGCTTCTCGCATGCGGTGTTGATGTTGCTGTTTCTGTTGCTGTCATTAGTTGTGATGGACTCGGAAGATGAGATCAATCCGTACTGGGACTTAAGTTCCTCGGATGAGAACTCAGGCTCCTGGATCTCAAAGTCGACCGTAACGACGCCTTCGTACGTTCCGGAATCAAGAAGTGCCTTTGTATCTTCGATAGCCTTCTCGATATCAACGTCACATCCTTCCTGGGACTCGCTGATGTCGAATTCCAGAGTATCCATGTTGAAATCGCCTACTGCAGCTTCAACGACTTCCTTGTCGTAGTCGTCGAGCATTCCGTGAATGATCTCGGAAAGTCCGTCTGTCTTTACAGTAAACGCTGTGTTGTATTCCTTGACGTTAGTCTTAAGACCCTGCATCTGGCCGTAGCACTCTACGAGCTGCTCTGGTGTGGCATCTGCAGCAGGTCTAGCATACGCGAAAGCCTCATCGACGATCTCCTGCGCATTGTTTTCGAGAGTAAGCGTGCTTATGTCGAGCGGATACTCGGTTCCGTCATAGCTGAGCTTGATGTTTACTTCGGACGGCTTTTCCGAGACTGTAGCGGCAACGAGCTTGACTGCCTCTTCCTTGGTCTTACCGGAAACATCGATGCCGTCGATCTTGACACCCTGGTAGAATACGTCTCCCGCAAGGGATGTCCTCAACTCTTCCTCGGTGAGCTCCACAGCCGTTCCGTCTGAATTCAGCACATGGTACTTCTTCTCAAACGGTGACTTGTCCTTTCCGAAAAATACACATCCGGCTACTACTGCCGATAAAGCTACAACACCTGCTACGACTCCGACAATGATCTTAACCTTGCTGCCGGACTTAGAAGGTGTGGCTGAAATACTTCTTGCTGAGATCTGAGGCGCCCTGGTCTCGGATATCTCTTGTTTTCCTAAATCTTCCTTTTGTAAATTAGAATGCTTCTTCATATGTATCCTCTAATAAAAATAATATTAGCAATCAATCTAACTTTACTAAAGTGAATCCTTTGTTTCAAGTAATAGATGTAAAAAAATTTAACAAGAAAAAGGACCGCCTTATGGGCAGTCCTTTGCGTGTTGTCATTTTATTGCTCAGGGAGCACGTTGCTCTCAACAGGTTCAGACGGTGTGGTTTCCTCCGGTACTGTCGGAGCAGGAGTTTCTGCTGTCGGCTGAGTATCACCCGTAGGCTGTGTATCGCCTGTCGGCTGAGATTCACCTGTCTCATCAGTATTGTCACTGATATCTGACGGATCTCCCTCGATAGCGCCTGTCAATTCACCCGTTTCAGGATCTACTGTTGCAAGTGATCCGTCCGGATTAAGGACGCCGACCTTGATGACTCCGTTGATCTGTCTGTAGTAGCTTGATGCATAATCTTCCTGCTTAACAACATTGCCGTCCTTGTCGTACCAGATCTTAACTGACTGAGCAGACTTGGAATCGTGAGGAGACATCTCCTTCTCCGTTGTTCCGACAGGAAGTGACGGATCAGCTACGTAGGTAGTCGTAGCATAAGTGTTGATGGAACAGGTGGAAGTAAGAGCGATATAGCCTCCGTCTTCGAACTTGTGTCCGTATACCTGAACGGTTACCTGATAAGCATCGATATCATAGAAAGCATGAATAGCAACAGGATAACCGGAGTTGTTCGTAAACTTGAAGTCAAGACCCGGCCAGTCAACCGTAGCATCAAGTCCCTCAAGACAGTAAGTTGACGGCCAGTCATGCGGATGTCTCTCATCGATCTGGAGATCGGCCTTGGATACTGACTGATAGATCATCGTGCTGACCTGGCAGATTCCGCCGCCCAATCCCTTATCGGATTTACCGTCAAGGATTACGCCTGCTTCCTCATATCCCTTATCAACCGTTCTCTCACCTATGTATCCGTTAAAGGAGAACTGCTCGCCCGGCTGGATAACAAGTCCGTCAAGCTTCTCGCATGTGATCCTGATATTGTGGTTACGTGAATTGTCAGATGTCGTATTTGATGTGGTAGATGAGATAAGTCCCATTCCCGAAGTAAGATCCTGAGTCGTGGCCGTAGGAATGAGGTCTTCATAATCTACCGTGATAGTTCCCTGATATGTTCTGCTGTCGAGAAGACCCTTTACATCTGTGATAGCCTTGTCGATATCAACGCTGCAGCCTTCCTCAGACTCGCTTACGAGAAACTCACATGTGTTTACGTTGAAGGAATCGACTCTTGCAGGCTTAGCTTCCTTGTTGAACGGATCAAGGATACCGTGGATGACCTCGGAAAGTCCGTCAGTCTTGATGGTGTAAGCCGTTGTGTATTCCTTAGGAGTTGTCTTGAGAGCCTCACGCGAGGAGAAACAAGCGACAAGCTCCTCAGGAGTTGCCTCTGCAGAAGGTCTTGCGTAAAGGTAAGCTTCATCGATGATATCGGAAGCATTGTTTTCGAGAGGGAAGGAACTTAAGTCCAAAGGATAAACTGTTCCCTTGAAGCTAAGGCTCATGTCGACCTCGGAAGGCTTCTGTGAGAACTGCTCGGATACGAGAGCGAGTGCCTCCTCCTTGGTCTTGCCGGATACGTCGATGCCGTCGATCTTGATGCCGTTATAGAAAACGTCGCTGGCAAGTTCTGCGGAGAGCTCTTCTGCGGAAAGCTTAGCAACGGTACCGTCGGAATAAGTAACCTCGTACTTTTCCTCCATTAACTTGTCGCCGAACTTGATAAAGAGACAAACGCCGACTATCGCGAGAATAGCTACTGCGATAAGGATAACTCCGCCTACGACAGCGCCGTTAGCGCCGCCTCTTTTCTTGGAGCCTCGCTTTGGTGCAGAGTAAGATCTGTCCGACTTGTAGGTCCTGCTCGTAGCGACCTGCGGACTTCTGCTTCCGGCTTTGCGAACACCGGAATTGACCCTGGCGTTTGGTGCGTTCTTCTTCATATGTATCCTCTATATATATGCAAAATAAATAAGTCGAAAATTAACATATATAATTTACAAGAGTAGATATGTACTTTCAAGATAAAAACTTAAGATTTTTGTTCAAAAAAACACTAAAATTTGCGGTACGTTTTGGATAAACTTGTTACTTCATCACGCAAGCGGCTCAGTTGTTACTTTTGGTGATTTGCTATATAATGCAATTTGTAAAAATTTCGCTTTGGAGAAGGAAATGAACCGCAAGTTTTTTACCATCCCTCACCTTTTTAAGATCCTGTTTCTCCTGGGTCTTGCAGTGATCGTTCACATGGCTTATATTACGAGCTTCTATATCATCTTGGGTAAAAACTTCACGGCAACTCCCGAGATGAACTTCGAGGCTTACTTGAACCTCATCCCTATCATCACCATTGCGTCACTTATCCTCGCGGACATCCTGTCGATGCCGAGGTTTTTTCGAAAAAAGAATATAGACGTAGTATCACAGTCACTTACTTTCAGCACGATACTTACCCTTGTTACATTGTCAGCGAAAGACCTTTTGGTCCAGAGAGCATTCCCTCGAAGCGTTATCTTGCTCAGCTATATCATCCTCATCATCTACGTGTTCATGTGGGAGATGATGTGCAGCATCATAAGCCACAAGCTCTACGAGAACGGCGAGCTCGTCATCATCGGCGCGAGCGACCACACCATCCAGACAGTTATCGATAAGATCAATCCTTCTCTTAAGGGCCTCGACCTCAACATGAGCGAGCCTATCAAATACCAGGACAGAGGTGCCATCAGGGCAGCAGTAAGGCGTCAGGCCGAGGTGTTCATCTGTCCGGACGTTCCTGAGGACGCCAAGTCCGAGATCATCCTGATGTGTGCCAAGCAAAGGACCGTCGCATACGTTGTTCCTCAGTTCTATGAGATCAGCCTTTACCGTTCGAGACTTATCAACCTTAACGACCTTATGGTATTCCTTCTCGACCGTATGGCTCTCTCCTTCGAGCAGCGACTCATCAAGAGAGCATTCGATATCATCTTCTCCGTCCTTGCCATCATCCTCACATCGCCTCTGATGCTCTTCGCGGCTATCGGAATCAAGGTAATGGACGGCGGCAAGATCTTCTTCAAACAGGAAAGACTTACGATCGACAACAAGCCTTTTAATATCATTAAATTCAGGACAATGATCGAAAACGCCGAGTCGGCTACAGGCGCAGTTATCTCCGGTAAGGACGACCCGCGTGTTACCAAGTTCGGCAAGCTCTTAAGAAGAACAAAGATCGACGAGCTGCCGCAGTTCTTTAACGTTCTCGCAGGCGACATGAGCGTCGTAGGTCCGAGATCCGAGCGTCCTGAGTTCGTAACAAATTTCGAGAAAGAGATCCCGGGCTATTCCCAGCGTTTTGCAGTTAAGGCAGGTATCACGGGTCTTGCACAGGTTGCGGGAAACTATGACACCACGCCACAGGATAAGCTCCGTTACGATCTTCTCTATATCAAGAACTATTCCATCCTTCAGGATATCAAGATCATCTTCTCCACGGTAAGAGCGATCTTCTCACCTCACCTTTACAACCAGACATTCAAGGACAACCAGGATATCTACGTAGCAAACAACGAAGCTGCCCCTAAGAAAGAGTCCTGATAAAGATCACAAATGCATAATAACGGGAACTGTCTCGACAGATTCGAGGCAGTTCCTTTTTGATTGCAGATCCTGTTTTCCGCTGCATACAAAAATTCCCGTCATGTGTACCGTCCTATAAGACTGTACATTTTACGGGAATCACTGCCTTTTTACCGTCTTTTGTACCGTTCTTAAGGGACTGTACTTTTTACGGGAATCAGCGCCTTTTTACCGTCATTTGTACAGTTCCAAGACGGTACATATAGCAGGTTGTTTTTATCGAAAACACACGACCAGCCGGCAAAGAGCACTGACTATAGTTTCGAGCACAAAAAAACAGGCCCCGGTTAAGAGACCTGTTCTTGATCATAAAAGCTAAGATAACTTATGCCTTACGCTCGTTGATGAGTGTCTGAGCTCTGTTCTGAATTGTTTCTGTTACTTCCTCGATGGACTTCTGTCCTGCGAAGTAAGCCTGGATCTCTTCATCAACTATAGTGATGATAGCTGGGTCGATAGTGTTGCTGGAAGTTGCGCTCTTCAACGCATCAATGTAGTCATCAACTACGCTTTCCTTATAGACTCTGTACCACTGAGCAGCCTGAGGATCTTCCTTGATATACTTTTCTGCCATCTCATTGTTATCCTTGACTGTCTTGAGAGCTACTGCTTCACAAGCTGCAACATTGATAGGGTTTGTATAGTTTTCGATACCCATGTCCTTCTGAACTGACTCTTCAAGAAGTGACTTAACAAATCCCCATGCTCCGTCCTGAACAGCGGACATAGCAGAAATGGATACAGATACATCAACCTGAACTACTGCACCTCTTCCGTCATATGAAGGGTAGCCGTAAAGATCCTTGACCTTTGATCCCTTGGAATCATAAGCAAAGTCCAAATAAGAATTGATGTTGTAGAGATATGCTGTGTCTGCCTTTGTGTTCTCTCCATAGCAGCCATAGTCATAATCATCTTCATAATAAGCTTCCTCGTCGAATGACTCAGGAACATTGTCCTTACAGTATTCAGCAAGTTCGTAGAAAGCTTCTGTCTGAAGATTGATATTACCGTCCTTATCATAGTAAAGATCAGCCATTGTTCCGAAAACCTGCTGGAAGTATTCCATTCTCGTCATGTAAGTTCCGACAGGATCCTTACCGTTACATACATCTTTTACAAACGTAGAGTATTCCTTGAACGTAAATCCTTCCTTGTCGCCTGCAGCCTTAATGTCAGCCATGATTCCTGTTACCTCAAAAGACAAAGGCATGGAATAGAGTTTGTCACCTGTCTTAGTGCCGTCGATAACATTCGGGAAGAAAGCATCTACACCGATCTCCTCTTCGATCTTAGGCATAAGGTCAACAAGGAACTTCTCATCCTTAAGCTGGATATAAGGATGTGTACCGAAGATGATGTCAGGAGCATCACCTGCAAGGAGGTCAACGCTGAGCTTGTCCATCAACTTGGAATTGTGCTCGTTATATGCCTTACGATATCTGTCTTCATCGTCTTCGTCTCCGCCGCCGTTCCAGAGTTCTTCAAGGTCATCTGTATTAGCATAAACATCAGTAATCGTGATGAAATACTCATCGCTCTTCTCATTGAACTCGTAGATCGCCTTATAGATACCGTTGGACATATAGTCCGTATAACCGACATTGATTATCTTCTCACCGGCATTAGGGTTGCTTTCTGCCTTGGTAAACTCATACATTTTAAAATATGACTTATCGCTTCCGCTGTCATACATTGAACCGAACATCGTACATTCGGTGTCAGACATGGAGATTACCTTCATGCCCCAAACATCGGATCTGAGAATGTTACAGTCATCAAAAGAGAGAACAGGAGTCTTCTCTTCACTCTTATCATCCTCGGCCTTCACCTCGAATACTCCGGACTCGTTTACATAGTACTCAATACCGTTATCGGCAACATTTGTGTTATAGTAACTGCCGCTGACGCTCTCGTCCTTGGTGACTTCTTTTGAGTCAGGATCGATCGAATAACGGGCCGTTCCGCCATTATCGGTAAAGCATGACAAAACGATCTTTCCGTCTTTATAAGTTGCGCTTTCAACGTAATTGATCTTATCGTCTTTCAAAAGATCAGACAAAGCCGTCTGACTCTTAACGGAGTCATCTTTAAGGATTATCAATGAGTACTCGGACTCATATGTCTTTTCGTTCCAATTCTCAAGAATAACTCCGAGCTCGCCGTTACCCATGCCGAAGATACTGCTGAACCAACCGTTGTTTCCGACGATAGTACTGAGAGAGTTGAGTTCTCTAACGCTTCCGTCTTTTGATGAGTAAATGAAGTAGTGTTCTGAATAATCCATTCCACTATAGTCGTAATAACTTAAGAAAGCTCCGAAGCCGTCTCCGTCCTTAAAGATGTTTCTGACTTCATAGTATCTTGTATCGCCGTCATCTGTTACGAAGCAGTCAGGATCAGGTGCTTCCTCGTCAGTCGTACCTTCGATCTCCTTCATTGACTCGTCAACAGGATCTTTCTTGGCCGTTGTATTCTTAGGGTCTTCGAAAAGGTCTCTGATGTAGATCTGAGACTTGATATTTCCTTCCATATCGTAATCGATAATGTAGGACATACTGTCATATGTGACCTCGTCATATGAGTAATAACTTGTAACGATATCATTATCACAGATAACATAATCGCCGTAATATGAGTAGCCTTCGCTTGATGTACCTTGAGGCGTATCGAAAGTAGTAACCTTTACGTCGTACCAAGGAGCATCCTTCGGAACTTCTTTTACCTTTCCGGCTCCCTTCTTACATCCTGCGAAACCTAAAACTGTCGTTCCCAGGAATACTGCAGACAAAGCAAGTGAACCGATCTTTGTTTTGTTCATTTCTTTTCCTCCGTTCTTTGAGTTTGATAATAATCTGTATTTCCTTTTAGTTCTTTAAGCTGTTTATTATGCCGTTGGAAGCTTCACTGACCGCTTCCTTAGCTTCCTGAATCATTTCGTCCTTAGATACATCACCTTGCAGATATCTGAGGAACGGTTCTACATAAGCAAATGTTATGATGTCATCTCTGAACCTGAATCTGTCAATGCCGGACAGAAGGATATCCATGTTCTTGATGGCAAGTTCCGTGTCAACATTGAAGGTCATGACCGAAGTAGCCCCGATAGCATCGAGCTTGCCGCCCTGGATACTCATATTATTTGCTTTGTTTACCATATAGCCTTCGCCGCTATAGCTGTTGACTTTCATGTTCTCCATAAGATATTTAACGACTCCGAATGATGCATCAGGCTCATCGGTCGTGTTCTTTATGGATATGCAGTTAAGCATGTCGGCTGCTATGCCTCTGCCGTCACTTGACGGAATGCCGTAGTAGTTGACTGCTATCGTCTCATAGTCAGTAGCATCTGTATCTTCTTCAGTCGTACGGAAACATATCATGTCAAAGGCAGAAGAGTTCTTCGTATAATCGACTGCTAAGTTGTTGTCGGGATATATGTAAAGAGCTGTTTCAACATCAGCTGTCGAGTGATACTCGGAGAATTCGACAAAGCTGCTGAACAAAGAGTCGTCAAAGACATCAGTGCCGTTTGTAAGATCTACTATCTTATCGGATTCGTTACTTACGAGTTCGTTCAAGGATTCGAACGGTGAAGCGTAGCAAGCCATCGGATCAAACAGGTATTCGCTGCTCTTAAGTACCTTCTCGTAATCAGTAACAAGGATTCCGTTATCCGCTGTCACACTGTTTGTAAAAGCGTTATCGACGTTGGAAGGACATGAAAGTGCATTGATCTCGATAGCGATCGGCATGACATAGAGATTGCCGGTATCGTTCTTCTTTGCATCGATGATGTTCATGTAGTAGTTGGCGTCCGTAAAGGATCCGTCGTTTTCGATAAAAGGAGAAAGATCCATTAAGAGTTTGTCTGTATTGAACGCTTCATTGAGGCCGAAACCGTAGACCAGATCGATGTCGGAATTCTCGTCAAGGAATGCGAGCTTGATCTTTTCCTTCATTGCATTGTTGTAAGCGTACTTCTCGTATGAGATGTCGTTGAATGCCTCATATCGGTCTGAAGATTCGTTCTTGATGATCTTGCAGTCCGGGATGGTTCCGTCATAGATATGGACATTTACAAAGTAATCCGTGCCGGAATCGTTATAAGCTTTGATAGCGGCGAACAGCTCAGGATCAGACTTATCCGTGGCAAGATCAAGGACGATCTTGTCCTGGTACGGGTTCACGCAAGGAGTTACCCTGAAGATCTTTGTCTCGATCTTGTAGGAATCGGAATACTCGTTGACTCCTTCCGGATAAAGACAGCTGAAGAAAAAGTAGTCTCCGTTCTTCTCGAAAAGGAATCTGCTGTCATAAAGGACAGACGTGTTTCCGAGAACACAGTTATAATCGATGAGCTTATTGACTTCATTATTGTCAGGGTCGATATCGTAAAAACCTTCGAGAGTGTTTACGTAGTAATGTCCGTTCTTTCCGGATGTGATGTTGTGACTTGTAAGGACATCATAAGGGATAGCGGTATTCACTTCCGTATAGTTCGTGATGTCGATCACGCGATACTTGTACGTTGATCTTATAACGAACAGATTGCTTCCATAGGTAAAGCCCGAAATGATCAAGTCATATTGCTCGCAGAAATTAGATAAAGTTACGGTATTTATCGAACCGTCATTATCAAGGAAGAAAAGATCTGCGGTCAAACCGTCTTCCGTGTACTCTTCCTTGCCTGCTACGATCAGCGTACCGTTCTGATATTCGTATGTTTTATATAAGAAACGGTAAGGCTTCGAGTAGTCGATATATCCGTATGAACTGTCTAAGATCGTGGTTCCGAGCTGAGCATCTTCTTCCAAAGTATAGTCATCCGTTATGTAGCACAGAACGTTGGTACAATCATATTCATTGTACATATATACGTATACCTTGCCATCGTAGGCAAAGAACTCAATATCCATAGTGGTGTTATTGCTGCCCACAGGAATGTATGCCAATTGCGCGAGAGTCTCACAATCGTAGATCTCTACCGCATCATAGTAGAGATAATCGTAATCTCTTCCGCCGTAACGGGCGCCTTTGTAGATCTTTCCGTCATAGACGAAGCACGGAACGTAGCTCGCGCCTGCGTCATAGTCAACACCGAAATACGGATTGTAATCCATGGAAAGAACTGTCTGAAGAGCGTAGAAATCTCCAAGCTCCGAAGCAAGTTTTTGAGGCTTAGGGGTAACTTCCGGGGCGTCTGTCTCCTTGACGCCGACAGCGATGGACTCCTCGCCTGTGTTGGAGTTTGATTCCGATTTTGCCGATTTATTGCAGGCAGCAAAAGAGGTCAGTGCCATAATGCACACCAACAAAGCCGAAATCACTCGTAATTTCCGCATAATTCTTATGCTCCCTTCATAATCGATCAACTATAAGACGAGTTATATCTTCCTAGTGTTGCACTATTAAAAAAAATAATACAAACTGATATATATAATCTACTTTATAGAGAATATCACAAAGGAGTGTTTTATGAAAATAACTGTTTTAGACGCGTCCGCCGCTAATCCGGGCGATCTTTCTTGGGAGCCTTTTGAGCGATTCGGCGAAGTTGTCTGCTATGATGTCACGAAGAAGGATCAGCTCATCGAACGGGCAATAGATTCAGAGATACTTCTTACGAATAAGACTGTTTTCGAGAAGGATGATTTTGATAAGCTTCCGAAGCTTAAGTACATCGGGGTCCTGGCTACCGGATTTAACGTGGTGGACCTCGAGGCCGCGAGTGCCCACGGCGTGTGCGTTACAAATGTTCCCGAGTATGCGACTTTCGCGACGGCACAGATGGCCGTATCGCTCCTTCTGGAACTTACCAACCGCGTCGGCATGCACACCGAGTCCGTATTTAACGGAGACTGGGTAAGGTCTCCTCAGTTCTGCTATACCCTGGAAGCCCTTACGGAACTTGCCGGAAAAACTGTCGCAGTCGTAGGCCTCGGCAAGATCGGACGCCGCGTGTGCCTGATCCTTGACGCCCTCGGAATGAATGTCATCGGAGTCCCGCATAAGCCGTGCGACAGCATCAATATCGACGGCAAGGATTTTACCTGCCTTCCTATCGAAAAAGCTCTCCCGATGGCCGACGTCATCACTTTCCACTGCCCTCTTACAAAGGACACCGAAAACCTTCTGTCTTCTTCAATGATCGGGAAGCTTAAAAGTAATGTCCTCATAATCAATACCGCGAGAGGTCCGATCGTAAACAGCAAGGATATAGCTGAGGCGTTGATGAACAAAAAGATCGGCGGCTACGGAGCAGACGTTATAACAAAGGAACCGATGAGTGTGGATGATCCGCTCCTTACATTGAAGGGAAACCCGAACGTGGTACTCACACCTCATATCGCATGGGCACCGAAAGAGACCAGAAAGCGTCTTATCGATGCGGCTGCAGAAAATCTTGAAAAGTTCCTTGACGGAAATCCTATTAACAGGGTGAATCCTTAATTTTCCCCTAAATGATTATAAGCATCTCGAAATTCTTCGAGATGCCTATAACATGGAATAAGGGATAGATACATAGAAGTAAATTGTCTTAGTTAATTAATCGATAAATCGTATCTCTTTTGCAAGGATATTAACACAAAGATTTCGGTTTTTCTATACTCCGAGGACAATTTATATAAAATTTGATACATTTCAACATAACTTATCAAAAACATCTCATTTCCGATTAAAATTTGTGTTATTTGACATCCCGCAAAGCCCCAAATAACAGGAATTCTTGACTAATCGCTGTGCTTGAGCTGTACGATAAATCCCGCTATTCCGAAGCCCAATATCAAAAGTCCTCCGATAGCTCCGGATGGCTTAATATTTGTATCGAAGATCTTCTTCACGAGGTTGGTGAAGAAATCCACGAAGCCTGTCAATCTGAATACATATTTAACGACTGCCATCCAAATAAGCGCAGCGCCTCCGAAAGCAGTCACGAATATTATCGCGCCCTTCTGGATAAGGAAGCATCCGACAGCCACGATGACCGCGACCATGATGCAAAGACCGTAAACGACGAGTCTGATCTTAAAGTCCGTATCTTCCAAAAATCCCGCGAGCATCGCGCTTCTTATGAGTATCCTTGTAATGATCGCCGCTACAACGACGATAAACGCCTTCTGATAGAACGCGAACGCCAGCGCGCCGAACACGATGGCGAACACCAGCGGCACGATATAAACTCCCACGCCTGTCTTAGCAAAGCCCGCGTATCTTGCCAAAAGGAGCATAACGAACGATCCCGTCCAATATCCGACAAGAACGCCCGCAACCGTTACAGATAGTTTGAAAAGCTTATAGCCCCAGAAACATATGATCACGCCGAACGCGATATACATAAGCGTCACGATATGTCCTGCCAACGTAACTATGTTGTCCATAATAAATCCTTTACCTCTTCATAAGTTAGAGCGGAACAAAGTTTGACCTTCAGGCTCGCCGCCCCGGGCATTCCCTTAATGTATGCCATCATCGAAGGTCTCATTTCCCTTACAGCTATATTCTCATCTTTATATCTTATGGTCAACTCCAGTTCCCTTAGAAGCATCTTCTTACGATCCTCAAAAGTAACCTTCGCAGCTTCCTTTTCCTTATTCTCGAAAACACCCGCCAGTTCTTCAAATATCCACGGATTTCCCTGGGCCGCCCTTCCTATCATAAGACCGTCGGCACCTGTTACCTCCAGCATATTCCTGCCGCTATTAAAATCCTTGATATCACCGTTGGCGATGAACGGAATGCCGTCACAAGCCTTTCTCATCCTGGCGAGGGCCTTTATATCAGCCTGCCCGTGATACATCTGGTTTCTCGTTCTTCCGTGGACCGCGATAAGCTTAGCACCGCTTTGGGACAGCATCTTTATAAAATCCTCGGCTTTGCCGTTATCCTTGTCCTCATCCTCATAACCGATCCTGGTCTTTACCGTCAGCTCTTTTCCATAGCTGTCGCAGACCTTTACAGATGCCTTGATTATCTCTTCGGCGAGCTTCGGTTCTCTCATGAGCGCGGAACCTGCTCCCGTCTTAACGACCTTCGGAACAGGACAGCCCATGTTGATATCGATGATATCCACGTCCTTAAGTCTCGGATCTTCGCAGATCTTTCCGATGGCATACTCGAAGTCCTTCGGGTCGCTTCCGAATAACTGGATACAGGAGAGCCCCTCTTTTTCCCGGTCGATCATGAGATAACACATGCTCTTGTCGATGCCCGAATACATGATGGATCTCGCACTAACAAGTTCAGTCGGCTGATAGCTCGACCCCATCTCATGGCAGATCGACCTGAAGGCCAGGGTCGTTGTCCCAGCCATAGGCGCGAGTATCAAAGGATCTTCGATCCTGATCTTTCCTATATTGATCATTCCCATATCTTATTTAACCTTCGGCAGAAAATCGAGGATACCCGTTCTCATGATCATATGGGCCACATAGCCCAGTCCGATCCCGAAAAACAGCGAGAATCCCACATCAGTAAAAAAGTGCACGCGCAGATAAAGCCTCGACAGAGCAATGAGCGCCGCATAGATATATGCAATGATACCGCAGTACGGATTAGTAAGGAAAATAACGGTCGCAGCCGCAAACGAACTTAGGGTATGTCCCGACGGGAACGAATAATCACGCGGCTGCTTGATCAAGAGCTTATAGTCCTTATGGAAGAACGGGCGCTGTCTTCTTACTATGTTCTTGATCGTCACATTACCGATCATGATACACAGCATCAGCGCGATGAGCATCGTATATCCGTCCTTGAAACTCGGCTCGATGACCATCATGAGAAGAGCTGCAATGATCCAGACTATACCCATATTTCCCGTTGTCGTGACAAACACCATGAGCTTGTCGAAAAAGGGAGTGTATAGTTTCTCGTGAAGGATATCCAAATGATATATTTCCCAAGAACAGATCCTGCTTATGTTCTTGATCGCTTCTCGCTCTACTTCTATGATCCTCTTCATTCTTTGCCTCGTTTTCTTCCTAATAGCATTATAACCAATTCTGAAACTTTGGCATCCCTATTTTTTTATTATAATAGGTCTTGAATTTGAACCTCTCTAGTTAGAAAATATGTATGTTTCGAAAAGAGGTATTTTATGGAAGATTGTTTGGTTTATTTTTTCACCGGTTTTTTGGACAGCGGAAAGACATCCGTCATCTGCTCATGGACTGACGGTGAGCGTTTCAAGGACAACAAGATAGTCATCATCGCCACCGAAGAAGGTGAAGAAGAATACGTTAAGGATAACTACCCTAACGCAGATCCTGTCGTTATCAACTGTGATACCGAAGACTTAAACGGCGACTTCACAAACGACATCGAAGAAAAGCACCACCCTGATATCATCTTTATCGAGTGGAACGGATCCGTATCGCCTTCCGAATTTTTCGAGAAGTGTGATGTGCCTGAAAGATGGGCTCTTGCTGCTTCCATCGTAGTCATCGATGCTTCCACCTACTCCTCTTACTTTAAGAACATGCAGTCACTTTTTGCTGACTACTTCAGATATGCCGACACGGTCATCTTCAACCGCGTCGATCCCGAAAATGACAGCATCCCGAGACTTCGCTCCACCGTTA
>JAGCGK010000029.1 GCA_017649645.1 Clostridiales bacterium
CGATCCTCAATTTCTCACAGTCGGAACCCATGATATTGCTGTTGATGAGCCAGTTGTCCTTTCCGCCGTACATGTGATTTGTTTTGGTGGATGCGTAGATGTGTCCGATACCGAACAGATATTCCGTGATCTCTTCCTCTTCTTCGGAAACTTCATCTTTTTCTTCGGTCTCTTCTTCGGGGATGTCGACATACATCGGATCTACCACGCAGTATGCACGCACTCTGAAGTTCCTTATCTCAGGATCTGTACAAATAAGATCCTTGAAGAAGACATACCATTCGCCGTTTCCTTCTACCAGGTGATCGAGTTCAAGATCGATATAAGCATTCGTCTGAGTTACGTTTATCTTGTTGCCGCTGATCGTGACATCAGGACCGGGTGTAACGGTGAATTGGATAGGATCCTTTTTCGAGAAGGAATAATCTTGAGATGAATCAGGGATCACGACCGCGTTCATGAGGAGCTGCTGTTTGTCATAGCAGGACAGGGAATCGTAGTATGATTCATCAACGGAGTTACTGAAGAAAGATACCATGCTGCTTCCGGTTCCTGATATGTAGAGCTCATAGGTTGCCTTATCGGAAGTTACGTAATGACCGATGTTCTCGGAGTAACCGTAAGGCATATTCTTATTGATGTCATCGGCATTCCTGATCATGTATTTGGTTCCCAGAAGTGATTCTAGATCGCTCCTGTAGGAGATGCCGTCGATCATGGAAGGACTCGATGTGGAAGTAAATCCCATGTCTTTATCGAATTGACTTATGTAGGGATTATAGATGCTGTTGTAGGTGTCATATCCGCATTCTCCCATGATAAGGGATGTGTTCTTAAGTTTGCCGGACATCGTATCGTAACGGAATAAAGAATCATCATCGACGATATTGAGAACTTCCTTACCTCCGCTTCTACGAACCATATCATAAGGAGCACCCGAAGGCAGGAGATGAGACATGATGCCGGTGTATCGCGGAGAAAAGTAGAAAAACGAAGGTACCGCGATAGCAAGGACAGTGATACCGACCATGATTCTCTCATAGTCATCTCTCGAAAATATCCTCGAGCACATCGTGAACAGTACGATAACAATACCTACGATCACAGGCACCATATGAGAAGGTTCTTTGGAGTCGAAAAATAAGATAAGGACTCCCTCATATCCGATGAGTAAAGCTATTATCACGGCAAGCTTCCATATCTTCGCATTGTAGAGTCTGTCGAAAACGGCGGTGATGATAAATGATACGAGCAGGGTATATGCCCAGGTCCATCTGTTGGTAGAGTAGCTCATACCGTTTAAGATATGACCTACATACGGAATAAAAAGTGATACCGATGCGATGACAAAAAGGATCTTCGCCTTAAGTTCTTCCTTGAATCCGAATAAAAGGAAGAGACCGAACACGCAGATGAGTGCGAGGACAGGGAATCCCAAAAGGTCATCAGACCCGCCGTCGAATACCGATACAACACCTGTGAAAAGTCTCTTGGAATAAGCTTTGTCCCTGA
>JAGCGK010000030.1 GCA_017649645.1 Clostridiales bacterium
CCGGGAGCTGAGATCTTTTTCGAGTATAACTTTAGGCTCAAGGCGGAAAAGAAGGAGCAGGGGGATGACAAGTACACTACAATGCCGCGCTCAGCATATTTCTGGAGCACGATATATAAAGGAGGAAGTTGGGACTCTTACAGTGTCTTGGAAGGATCCGATGTAAAACTGTCTTTGGATGTCGGTGAGCTTCCGAGCGGTATAAAACTAAATTACTCCTGGTATCGCGAAAACGATAATTCCAATGAGTTCAAGGAAAAGGTGAATGAGAATGCACCTATTAGTGTGAACGTGCCTAATGATACTGATGATTATTATCTTTGCAAGGTCCAAAGCACTGACGGCTCTGTTGATACCCAATTTATATTTCTGCTGGCTTCTTATGATTTACTTAAATTCAAAAGCGGTAAGTCGGTCGAATATAAGATCCAAGCATTTAAACCGGGAGAAGAACGCAGATTTGATATTCCTGAGTTCATTTATGACGGGGACAAAGAGGAAATAAGTTATTATTTCAGTGAATTGCATGATAATGCAAAGCATATCGGTTCCGAGACTGCTCCGACATCTGTGCCGTCGGATTGGAAATCCAGTTTCGTTTATTGCAGCATATACGGTAAGAATAGATCATATGAGATCAGTTTCTATGGCCTTTTCTTCGTGTTTGCAGATGGTGACGGAATAAAAGCAAAGGCCGGAGAGACCTATCATCTTGACGAAACATCGAATAAGAGCGAATACGAACAGGCGATCCTCTCGTTTACTCCTGATAAAACAGGTATCTACGATCTGACCCTGTCTGATTATGATGAGAGTTTTATGCCTGTGATCGCTGTCTTTGATCCTGACCGTAACGTGGTAGCTGAGAGTTTTGATACATATGTGAGCGAGGAATTGGATTATAAGATTTCTGATACACACAAGCTGAAAGTTGACCTGACGGCAGGCAAAACGTACTACATAGCTGTTCCGATTATTACGTCAGAACTCAATTGTAATCTGAGTATTTCAAAAGTATCAACTCCGTCTACACCTGCTCCGTCCACGCCGGCACCTTCTAACCCGTCAACAACAGGAGGTGGATTTGAGGACTTCGTCGAGAGACTTTACACAGTTGCACTTAACCGTGCTTCAGAGCCTGAAGGAAAAACTTTCTGGTGTGAGCATGTAGGTAACGGAGACCTTAACGGTGCACAGTGTGCAAATGAATTCCTTCTAAGCAAAGAGTTTAACGACAGAAAACTTACTGATGAACAGTTCCTTGAAGTTCTTTATAAGACATTCTTCGACAGAGAAGCAAAGGATGATAAGGACGGCTTCAATTTCTGGATGAACAGCCTTAAGACTGAAGGCAGAGATAAAGTAGTAGACGGATTCATTAACTCAACAGAGTGGTGCAATATCTGTGCATCCTATGGTGTTAAGTCAGGAGCTACAAGAGCCAAGGCAACTATAGCATCGGCTAATGCTACAGCCTTTGCAACCAGACTTTATACCGAGTGTCTCGGAAGAGACCCTGAGACTGAAGGTCTCAACTTCTGGAGTCTTGGTCTCACCAACCTTGAGCTTACAGGTAAGCAGGCAGCTCACGAATTCTTCTTCAGTAAAGAGTTCAACGACTTTAATCTTGATAACAAAGGACTTCTGACAAGAATGTATAAGACATTCATGGGTCGTGAACCTGATGATGACGGCATGAACTACTGGCTTAAAGAGATGAGCAACGGAATGACCAAAGAACAGGTCTTCGATAATTTCGTCAACTCTGCAGAGTTTACTCAGATCTGTAAGGACTACGCGATAGACAGAGGATAATAATCAAATTAAAAAGTCAACGTCTCTGATCGGAAAACGACCAGGGGCGTTTTCTTTTTGCATAATCACAGTAAATATGGGATAATGCAGATGTCAAAAATATTTTCGAAAAATGAAGGAAAGGTATTGACAGGTATGAGCATCAGGCGGACAATCTC
>JAGCGK010000031.1 GCA_017649645.1 Clostridiales bacterium
ACAGACAGACAGATAAGAGCCGTTGCTCACTATGTTACTATAACGGGCATAATAAAAGATTATGAGTCAGGGCAAATATGGGTAAGGGTACAAAGCTGGGGAGATCAGTACTATTTTCTGCATAGTGATTTTGTTGAGTACAATTCTTGGACAAATATAGATAGTTCAGGATCTGCTATTATTATGTAGTGGGGAGAAACAGAAATGAATAGAATGGTTATAATCATCCTAATATGTGTAATGTGTTTGAATCTCTGTTTCTGCAAGAAAACAGATGAGACTTATAGGTATGATAAAAAGGTGCAACTTTTTGACAAAGAATATGAAGATGTCGAAAAGCAGATCACAGATAAATACGGTGAATACATCTATTTAGAACTAATAAAGGATGATTCAAACAAGAGTATAGATTTCAGATTGATTCTAAAAGGCACTTATACTCAAAACAATAAGGCCTCAGAAGATACACCTGTATATATGATAATAGAAGATGTTAGAGTGATGTTGAATGATTATATGAATAGCAATCCTGACTGTCTATTAACTACTCTTCTTAGTGATTATAGAGGACATATCAGTCTTACTATGTGGGTTGAGAACACACACTATAAATTGCTTTATGAAGTGATAAACGGAGGGAATTTTGATACAGGTTACATATGTGAACCAAGATTTGTAACTTACTCTGAGATAGATTTGTCGCAGACGCCATACAATATAGTAGATGAAGAATCCGCTATAAGAATGTTTGATTATTTTGCTCGAACAGGTGAAGATATTATTGCTGTGGATACAGCAATTTGGAATAGTGGAATGACTGATGACAGTAGTGATGAATGGAGAGAGAATATTTATACGAAATTTCCTTTGGTAATTGAAAGATATAATAACTCAGAATCAAGATCAAATTGAAGAATTAATTACCCTCCTTACCGTTGCTCGATAAAGAGGGTACGTTTATTTGGCAAAAATAGTTAATCAGAGTTCGATCTCGTTTTCGAGAGTAGCGAACGGTCCCGGGATGACGGAAGCGCCTCTGTGGTTTCCGAAGAAATCCCTGTTGAAGATGATGTCCTTGCCGTCTGGTGTCTCGAATCTCTGCTCAGGTTCGAAAGCATAACCCAGTGTGGTGGTGGAGATCATGCCCGTTGAATAATCGCCGATGAGTTCTTTGAGGTTATTCTTCAATGTCATTCCCTTGAGAGTGATCTTGGCTTTCTTACGCTTGACGATGAGGTTATCGGTCTCGTGCTTACAAACAGTTGCACCGTTAATGTATGCGTTACCGGAGAGCCATACCGGAAGATGACCGAAGTAGAACTTGGCAAGTTTTCCCATATTAGGTTCCTGATCCATCATGAAGTTTCCGATCCACTCATCATAAGTAGGGAAGATATCGAACGGAGCTGTTCCGACTGCCGTATGGAACGGGTTATCAGGTCCGAGATCTTTGTCGACAACAGGCTTGTTCTGAACGAAGATGTTGTTATAGATACGATCGTCTCCGTGGAGGATCGTCATAAAGCCTGCGACCTCGGTCCTGTGACGGATGTGGTATGGAGTATAACGCGGTTCGCGCTGACCGTTCTCGATACTGTCGACGCCTGAATTGATAAGACTGAATCCGCCGAAGATCAGGTTGTGGACGACAGCGATACCTTCACTCGGTATCGTTATGGAAACGTTGGACAGAAGAAGGTTGTTATCGATGAGCGTCGGTCCGTGACCTACTTCGATAAATACATCGGTAGAGAACATAGCTCCTTCAGCAGGCTTGATGCCCTTAGGTCTTTCGTTGTTATACATGAGGTTTTGTGAGATCCTTGCACCCTGCGCTTCCCAGTCGAGCCATACGCCCTCTATGCAGTCGTGGATGTGGTTTCTTCTGATGGTAACGTCGATCGCTGCATGGAGCTTGATACCTGCAGTCTCAGCTCCGCCTAATTGCTGTGAATTACAGATGTGATGGATATGACAGTCTTCGATGGTTGAGAATACAGCACCCATACGTCCGACGATACCTGTCTGCTCACAGTGGTGGACTTCGCAGCGACGGATCTGGTGGGAACCGATGCGCTCTTTTGTCCAGCCGTGATACTGACCTCTGCAGACTGCATCACGCTCCATCTGTGTAGGGCTCTTCAGATGCTCGGTATAAAAGTACATATCGTTCTCGATATCTCTGTATTTTCCGAGTGAGATTCCGCAGCAGCGGCTGTTAAATACTTCGAGATCTTCGAAGATCCAGCCGAGGCTCCAATGTGGTCCGATAAGACCGTCCTGGTAGGATGCCGGAGGTGCCCATGTGGTAGCGCCGTTACAGATCTTGAATCCGCTTACTGTTATGTAGTTTAGACCGTTCTTCTTCGGCATGAAGCAGTTACGGCGAACGAAGATTTCGACATCCTCCTTGTTAGGATCAAGTCCTTTGAAGTTAGCGTAGAAGACGGTGTACTGACCTTCGACGATCTCTTTCGCCTGAGCGTTGACTACTGTCTCTGTCTTGTCACCGCAGAATGAATTTGACTCGCCTTCCTGAACGGTGAACCACTTAAATTCGGACTCCTTTGCATTCCATGCACAAGGATCAGCCTCGCCCTTGAGACACTCTTCGAGAGATGCTGTCTCGTACATCATGCGGCCGTTTAAGACGACGCATCCGGTGTGTCTTATAGTCGGTGCGAAATACCAGTCTCCGCAGACATATGTAGTATACGGATTATACCCTCCGAAAACTCCGTTATCGACTTTGACTGTCCAGACATCGCCCTTGAACTTCTTCCAACCCTTTAAGACTTCGGAACCCGTAATGACAGCGCCGAGAGGCTTCTCGGATCTGTACACTATCCTCTGGTCCTTTGTTCCTCCAAAACGCGGGATGACCTGTTCGCGGTAGATACCCGGAGCGACAACGACTTCGTCACCTGCGCGGGCGATCGAAGCGGCCTGATTGATCGTTTTGAACGGAGCCTTTTTAGAGCCTGTTCCGTCTGCTTTAGCTTTGGCGTTTACGTAGTAGATCATAAGATTAGCCTCCTTGTGATTATGATTCGGTTTTTATCTGTGTGCCGCCAACGTTCCTAATGCTAAGAACCTCGCAGGCACATTCGCCGAATACGGATTCCATGGCGGACTTAAGTTTCATGGTGTTTTCGCGAAGGACAAAAGAAAGTATCGTTCCCGCGAATCCTCCCCCGTGCACGCGTGATGCTTCGCGCGGTCCAAGGATCTTATCGCTGATGCAAAGCGCGAGCGACATTCCCTGATTCCTGACATCAGAAGGGGAGTAGATATTCTGAAGATATTTGTATGATGAATTTCCCGACTCGCGCACGAGATCGATGAATGCCTGAAGGTCATTAATCTCCAGAGCCTTTGCCTCATCCTGAGCTCTTTTATTCTCGCCGATAAAGTGAAGGGCGCGAAGGACAGCGCGGTCACCCAGGGAAGAACGGATCGAACCGATATTACCGATGATCTCGTCGTAGGACACATCGCGAAGATAGTCATGACCGAGCATTTTCGCGACGGAAGTCATCTCAGACGGGATCGCCGCATACTCATGCGTAAGGTCGGCGTGTGAACCTTTGGTGTCAGTTATGAGGATGTCGTACGGAGAAGAAGCGAAGTCGAACCCGATCCTTCTTACGACAGGCTCATTCGGGTCCTTAAAGTCGATGAATACGGGACCTCCGACGGAACTAGCCATCTGGTCCATAAGCCCACACGGCTTTCCGAAGAAAACATTCTCCGCGAACTGACCTGCCTTGGCGATGAATATCGGGTCGGCCTTACCGTCGTTAAACAGGTGAGAAATAATGACTCCGATAAGTGTCTCATACGAAGCGGATGAGGACAGTCCCGCACCGATAAGGACGTCGCTTACCGTGTATGCGTTAAATCCGCCGACTCTGTATCCATGATCATCAAAGTAGGAGAGGACACCCTTTATAAGCGCTGCTGTCGTGCCCTTCTGCGAAGGGTCGGGATTAAGATCCGAAGAATCCAGTTCGATCTGTCCGAAGCCTTCGGCAAAGATACTGATCTTCGTGTCATCACGCTTTTGAACGGCCGCGGCGGAGTCCTTGTTTATCGATGACGCGAGCACACAGCCGTGCTGGTGATCCGTGTGATTGCCGCCGATCTCTATCCTTCCGGGTGCACTGAAAAATTGAAGGTCCTTACCTTCTTTGAAGTGCTCCTCGTATTTGCCGGCCAATTCCTTTATATTTCTCATTCAGTACCCCATTTCTGCTAATTCATTAACTACGTCTTTGTAGAAGTCGACGATGTCCGAGACTCCGTCACCCTTCTTTTTTGAGAGAGGGCGTCTTCTCATGTCGACCACATCACAATGGGAGATCCCTCGGTTACTTACGCTTCTGTATATCCCCCTGAAATTCGTCCACCTGACATCCCGCGGAGTCAGAAGACCGTCGTTTTCTCCGTCCACATGTCTTACGATGAGATTGGAGATCCACAGGAACATGTCACTCGTGACCTTCTTGCACACGAAGGAGAAACTCTGATAATAGATATTCGGATCGTCCGGGTTTTCATGATTGAACTTCTCCGCCACAGGCGTTTTAAAAGCCGAGATGACCTTGTAGGTGTTCGGTTTTTTGTCGCCCAGGATCCTAAACCATATATCCGAGAAGAAGCATCCGATCTTAATAAGAAAATTCGGGAATCTCATCAGTTTGTCCACCGTAAGTGAACCGTTATGAGGAGTATCGATGGTGGTCAGGGTAGCCACATACTTATTCATACCCAGTGTGGAAATTGCATATCTCATATCAAGTCCGCCCTTGGAATGAGCGATGACGTTAAACTTGTCGATATTATTCTCTTTTACGATCTGCTCGATCCTTTTCGAGAGGAATAAGGCATTATCTTCTGTGGAACCGTTACTGTCCTGGTTGCCGAAGTAGATGTTACAGCCGAGCTCTTCCAGTGCTCTTGGGATCCTTCCCCAATAGCAGAGATGCTTTCTGTCTCTAAAGCCCATGCCGTGAACCATCAGGACCGGATATCTCAGATTCGCCATACTATCCCCCTAAAGTATCGTACTCCTATATTCTATTGCCTTGGGACTATTTTGAGAATAGTCTATTCCTTGACTTTTTATTATCAAAACAATATATTCTTATTGCACTTGAAAACATGGAGACGTATCGAAGTGGTCATAACGGGGCGCACTCGAAATGCGTTTGTCGGGTAACCGGCACGAGAGTTCGAATCTCTCCGTCTCCGCCAATAATAATGATGTTACCCCCGTAAGTTGGACAGTGATGTTACAATTTACGGGGGTGCTCTTATGTTGATACAATGAACATATATTCTAAGGAAAGTTTTCAGAATTGGATAAAATTGCAGTTTAAGATGTTCACAAAGATCGTTTGTGAATACGGGATTCCATTCATTGTTCCACGCACTTTCGGCTTTTTTTTCGAGTAGATGGATGATAATATCCTTGTTGTGCTTAGG
>JAGCGK010000032.1 GCA_017649645.1 Clostridiales bacterium
CCAAGACGATGTTGCGGTAGGATTAGTAATGTTAATACTAATCATGTACATTTTATCTGTTATCTTGTATATTTCCGTGTTATCAGTAATACCACTGTACGGTGTTTGTGTAACTAATGTTGGTGTTGTCAAACTATCCAATATATCAGCCACACTAACACCTGCTGAATAAGGAATATCGGCGGCGGTCGTTTCTTCGTCTGTGATTATGTAGAGTGTGCCGTTGTTCTTTTCTGCGGAAGACAAAGCGGTATACTGTGCGGAAGTAAGCTCTACAACTCGTCTGAACTCGCCTGTTACTACAATTTGAGTCCAAGCCGTAGAGTCAAACGCACCTGTCGTTATAGCAATACAACGATATATATCGCCTTCATACAAACAATACTGACCTATGGCATAGGTGGTAGCGGAGTCGTAAGCTGCGGCTACGTTAGCGGAAGCGAGGTCAGCTACCGCTCCTGCGGTAGCCTTCCTTGTGTTCCATACATCCGTGGAGACTTCCGTATCGTGTACGAGGTTAGAGTCTCGATCGAGAGCTCCTGTACTTAATTCGTGAATTTGAAAATTGTTCATATTCTAATTACTCCTTAACAATAAAGTCTCCGTTTTCGGTTACTATGAAGTCTCCATTCTCGTTGATGAGAGCGTTATCCGTAACAGGCGGAATAGGACCGCTTATAACAGGGTTATCCGCAGGGCTCATATCATCGGTCAAGCTACCAATGATACGACCTCGCATAATAGGTGAATACAAGTCCTCAACGTGGATAGTACCCTTAAATGCGTCTTCCGCTACCATCTTCTGACCGACTAATGTAGCCTGAACATCGCCTATATCCACGGTAGCCGTACCACTCGAAGTCTGAGCCTTGACTCTCCATCGCTGCGTTACTCCATTCTGCACGTTAAGCAACGTATAGAACGAAGGGAAAAAGTGATACTCGTCATCCTCCGAGTACGTGTCCGCAGGTTGGTAGTTGATCAGATCGTCTCCGTGATAGAAGTACAAAGTAACCGTCTGGCTATCGTCTATGATGTCATTCAACATTTTTATCTCATGAAACATCATGACGGTAGTAGGGTTATTGACTGCGAACTCTACGTCTATGAGCGTTGTCTGCTCGTAGTCGTTTATCTCGATCTCTTCCGAGTTAGTGAAGGTGTAGTAGGTTAAGCCTTGATCCTGCGTCTGTTTCTTAATAGAACTTAGAGCCTTATCCGTTTTACTCTTCCCGGCAGTAAGGTTAGGATCTGCTCCATAGCCTTGTAGCGATATAGTGTTCTTAAAAGTCCATTCTATCGACATAATACAACAGGTTAAGGTATCTTCACCTGCTATGCCTCCTGAGAGCTCCAGAAGGTCTCCTAAGTCATATACAGGGCAGTTATTAAGCTGAATGGTAAACGGGGTATAAGTTATCCCGTGAGCCACATCTGCGAGAGCCTGTCTCTGCCTGTCTCTCGTAGCTTGTAAATCAGCTTGTAGTAAAGGGTTAGATCCTACGCTTATATAGGCTCCGTCTCCCCCTGCGTAGTAATACTGTAAGCCATTATCCTTATCTTGTATCGTGATACCGCTATAATCGGTCGAGTAGTCAGAGAAGACCGAGCCTTGTATTCTATGCCTGTCGGAGAACTGATCTACTACCTCGGAGTCTGCGAAGCTCCGTATAGTAAGCTCTCCCTCCATTGTGGCAGTAGCAAAGCCTCCGACCATAGAAGCTATCCACGATACGAAGTCCCTATAGGTCGTTATGTCATTAGGTGAAGCGAGCGTTACATTCTCAGTTCCGTTAGGTAAGGCTTCGACCTCTCCCTGCGTTATTCCTAATGTTACTCCCGTCTCTGAAGCGATAAGGCTTAACATACCGTAGGGAGTTCCTACCGTATTAGTTATCTGAGCAGGTATATCGAGCTTAGCTAAGCAGTCGTAAGCCGTTATAGCTATTCCTATATCGGTCCACTCTGCGGAGGCTATCGTATATACTCCTGAAGGTATCCACTCCACGCTATCATCTGCCAAAGTCAGACCATACTCTAAGGTTATCGTCTGCCCTCTCCAAGCTCCCCTCGCTATGGATAGTCCTATGAAGGTTACTTCTATCTGACCGATATAAGCAGAGCCGAAGGTTACATCGGATGTATCCGAGCACCTATTCGAGTAAGTAAGGCTCGCTATGTTAGAGTCATCAAAAGAGACACTTCCGACAGTTCCTCTTATATGCTCTACCCTCTGAGCCTTCTTAATGGCAGTTTTAAACGCTTCGCTTACCGGATACATTTATTACTCTCCTTCAAACGTAACAGGGACCTCCCAAAGTCCCTGCGTTCCTCCGACATTCTCGGAGTTCTCTACTAAGTTGATAGATCCTCCGAGCCTTAATCTTCCGCTCATTTCCGCTCCGTTATCTATCTTCACCTTAACGGAAGCGGTCTTACATAAACCGAGCAGCTTATCTTTTAATCTGTCCGAGCAGTTAAAGGTAGCACTAAAGGAAGGTCTGTCGAGCCTTACTATATTGCTTAACTCCGTTCCTGCTTCCGAGTAAAAGATATTCTCCTGAGGGTTAAGGCTAAACTCGAACTTGATCGGGTTAGGCATTAACTCATTGTTTATCTTGATATACTTCCCGAGCATTAGAGACCTCCTGATCTGTAGTTATTCTCTGCATTAGCATTAGCTACGACAGTCGCTACTCTCTGAGTACCGATATATACGTTGATAGGCTGAGCCACTCCACCGCCTCCGATACCTGCGAGCTGAGCAGATATACCCGATAGCTGACTTGAATAGTCAAGTCCGTTATAGATAGTGTTAGAAGCTCCGTATAATGCTCTTTGCAAGGTTACTTCTTCGTCATCCATACCCTGAGTGAAGAGGTCTATCATATCTGCACCGGGGTTATTGTACGACCATTCATGAAGAGGTCCCTTTTCGGGGACCGAAAACCCGAGATAGTCCGTTACTGTCGAAGCAACGCTACTAAGCGTATCCGTTAAGCGACCGATAGAGCTTGTGATACCACTTATGAAGTTATCTATCAGGTCTGCTCCCCAAGTGAGAGCAGCTTCAGCAATAGATGGTCCTATCTCTGTCAGTTCGTTACGGAGAGCGTCTGCGATAGTAGGAATACAGTTAAGCAGATCGGGGATAGCTGCGATTAAACCTAATGCCAAAGCTAACATGAGCTCCAGAGCTGCAGGGAGCAGTAAATCTATATTGTCGATTAAGGCAGTTACTATCTGCTCTACGCAAGCGACCGCACTCGGGATTAATTCCGGGAGGGACCTGCTGATCCCGTCTACCACGGCAACTACTATCTGCATAGCTCCGTTGATTACAGTAGGGAGGTTAGTAATTATGAAGTTTACGAGCATTAGTATCAGTTCGCTTATGACAGGCCCTAAGTTCCCGAGGTTATCTACTATGCCCTGACAGATAGAAAGTAGTAGCTGAGCTCCGCTCTCTAATATGAGTGGCAGATTAGCTAACAAGGCTGAAGCCAAAGTCTCTAATATCGAGAAAGCGAGTTCTATAAGCATAGGCAGATAGGTATTTATCACTTCGAGAACTCGAGGGACCATTTCATCTATTACGGCTCCTAACTGCTCTATATCCCCGTCTGTATCAAGAAGTGCGTTAGTGAAGTCGCTTAAAAGACTTACACCTTCACTTGATAAGTCCGTAAGGATAGGAAGTAAGATACCTCCGATAGCGTTACGAGCTGCAGTAGCTCCGTTTCTTAACCTCTGCATATTATCATCGAGATTTCCGAAGGCTTCGAGCGTATCTCCGCTCATAATATAGCCTGTCTCTTCCGCTTCCTGTCTTAACTCTTCGAAAGCGTCTGATCCTGCGAGGATAAGAGGGTTAAGCTCTCTCGCTCCCCTTCCGAGGAGCTCCATAGCTGCAGCGTCTCTCTCGGTCTCGTTAGAGATAGTTCCGAGAGCGTCTATAATATCCCAGAATACCGCCTCCGAGTCTCGGAGATTTCCGTCTGCGTCTGTTATAGATACTCCGATATTCTCGAAAGCCTCTACCGCACTCTGCGAGCCATCCTGAGCACTCGACATAGTTCTTATAAGTCGAGTCATAGAAGAGGTCATAGTCTCGGTAGATACATCTATAAGCTCTGAAGCATAGTTCATAGCTTGCAGGGTATCCGTAGATACTCCCGTTACCTGAGACAGAGTAAGTATCTCATCTGCGAGTGAAGCGGTCTGTATGGAAGCCTCAGCTAAAGCACCTGCCGTAGCTGCTACTGCTGCCGTGATAGCTGCTATAGCTGCCACCGCTCCCGTAGCTACTGTAGAGATTACCTCTCCCCACGCTTCGAACTTATCTCCGCTATCTTCTGTAGCCTCTCCTGCCTCTTCTGCACTCTGAGCGGTCTCGGACAGTTCATCTGAAGCTCCCGAAGCGGAAGCCTCGAGCTCATCGAGTTTCCCTGCGGTAGTTGCTACCTGAGCAGCTAACTTAGCGTACTCTTCCTGCGTTATCGTTCCTTCTTCGAGAGCCTGAGCTGCGGCTTTAGCTGCTTCCTCCTGAAGTTCGAGCTTCTCTCTGGTCTGCTCTATCTGCTTATTAAGTAAGGCTTCCTTCTGAGCCAAAAGCTCTACGTTTGTAGGATCTAACTTAAGAGCCTTATCGACTTCACGGAGAGCGGAGTCGGTCGTTCTTATTTCCTTGTTTACATCGTTAAGAGCCTTACCGAGCTTAGTAGTATCTCCCCTAAACTCTATTGTAATTCCCTTTATCGCTCCGCTTGCCATTCTTACTTAACCTCCGAAGAAAGTATCTATATCTGTCTGATCTGCTCTATCGGGATACTCGTAAGAGTCATTCCCGGACTCTATGAGGATCTCGTTAATAAAACCTACCGACACATAACAGAGCTCTTCTATCGAAAAACCTGCTTGCTTAGCTCTCAAAGCGAAGAGAGCCGTAGTCATTTCCCGTGTGGTAGGCTTTATCCGTTTTTTGACTCAATTAAGGCTTTAGAGTCTCCCTTCCATACTGCGATTACATGATTTATAACCTCAGCATTGTTAAGCTCGTTCTTCTCGAACTGACTTAAGAAGCCGAAGAAGTCGAGCTCCGTAAGCTGATATAGCTTCTTAGGATCTAACTCCTGCGACTGTTTATTCATAATGAAAAGAAGCATAGTAACAAGCTCCGTTCTATTGGAGACCGCTTCTATGCCTTCATTCGATATATTCAAAGCTGAATACTTCTCGAGGTATTCCTCCTTAGTTATCTTGCCGTTATCTAAGTCCTTCTGGAGACCTGATAATACGGAAGCCTTCTTTACGAGGTCGGAGGCTTTATCCGTCATATTGCCGAACTCGATTAGAAAGTCTCTTCTGAATACCTGCTTAAAAAGAATAGGTGTAAATGCGTTGCATACTACATTTAGACTCTTATCCCCCACATTTATAGTCGTTTTCATTTTGTCCTCCGATATTAAAAGAAAACCCCGAGACCGTTACTCGATCTCGGGGTAGATAAGTTGAAGTTATCGACTCCTTAGGAACCTGTAAAGGAAGGTGCATAGACAGTCGAGAACCAATTGTTATAGGTTGTCGAGTCTGTCGTATCTCCTGTATGAAGTCTTGCCATTCCGTCATCAGGTCTCGGAGAAGCCGTGAAAGACAATGAAACTGTCTTAGGCTGATTTCCGTCTGTGCCTGTTGTCTCTGCAGAGATACCCGGCTTAGCGAGCTTAACCTTAGGGATAAGATAGCGTCTTCCGCTATTGTCTCCGTTAATCTCGAAGAGCAGAGCGATATACTCTACAGTATCTGCGGATGACTCACAGATTACTCCGTTATCATCCTTCTTCATACCGAGAATATTAGTCTCTACTGCCTCAGGGATATATGCACACTCGTAAGTACCATCAAAGCCCTGAGAAGAGCCACTAACGATATAGTAGTCGCTATCATCTGCACGGAAGACTGTCTGATCTGTGGAAGAAGGATTAACCTCAAGATTAACCGCACCTGCCCAAGCTACAGGAGTTCCGTAAGCAGTTGTAGTAACTCCAGAGGTCGTAGTCTCTGTAGCCTTAGCATAGTAGACGTTCTTCAAACCGAACTTTACTTTATTAGCAGCCATATTTTGCTTACCTCCAAAAAGTATATGTTATTAGATAAAATGTCTGATCTTCGTCAAAGGCTTCTACCTTATCCCAAATCAGACCGAGCGAGTCGAGTATGGCTTCTATTGCCTCCTCCGCAGTCTCGCTCTTTTTGAGACAATAGAATGAAAGCTCGAACTGATATTCCTTCTCGTAGACCTTACAGTCTGCGGAGAAGTTAGAAGAGCTTACGTTGTTACCGACCAAGTAAGGAAGCTTAGTACCGACAGGAGCCGTACCATAGAAGTAGCGATAGTCCTTAAAGGCAGTCTTAATATCCTCTAATGTAGTCATATTTCAGATAGCCTCCTATTCACTTCTTCATAGATCCTGTAGCGGAAGTCCTCTACTCCTGCCTGCTCTGCAGGTGCTATGTGAGGCTCTACCTTTGCTCTTCCTACTTTCTTTCCGTTCACTACTACGTCATGCCCTTTTTCGAGAAGCTGAGTGAAACCGGGGAAGCGTGAGTTATGGACTATGTAACCTCCGTCTCTAAAGGTCACTTTCCATCCCTTCGCATATCCGCCCTTCCTCTTTGGAGAGGTAGATTTAAGCTTCTTCGCAGTATCGTTAGCTGCCTTCTTAGCTGCGTCTTTGCTCGCAGCTCTTACCGCAGCCTCCGAAGCCTTCATAGTCTCCGCTATGAGGTCATCCAAGGAACCGCCCTCTACTGTGACGTTCTCCATCATGTCAGGACTCCTCCTCTTCTCCGTTAGCTCCTACCTCATACTCACAATAAAGCTCGATAGTGTTCTCATCCGCTTCATAGGTCCTATATACTGAGTACCTATTGCCGTTGTAGACTACTATCTTCTGCCCGGAGTAAGCGAAGACAGATACCTCGAAAACATAAGCAGGACTTAGACCGCCCTGCTGACCTTGCATAAACTCCGACTGACTAACGGACTTAACCTCTGCGATAACGTCTGTAGTAGCCTCCGAAGTAGTAACCTGTCCGATACTGTCCTGCGTCTGCGTTTCCGTAATGAGTGAGACCTTGCCTATCTTAGTCATAAGCTTAACCTCCCTCTTCTACGGCTCCGAGCGTAGAGTAGTGAGAACTCATAAGCATTTTAGTTTTAAGGTCATCATAAGCGACCTTATACTTTTCCTTACGAGCCGTGTCCTTCTCGAATGAGTAGAGACAATAAGCAATAACCGCCTCCCTTTGAAGTGCGTCTGCGGTCAATGCCGTGAAGCTGATAATATCAGTTGTCTCGGTTAAGTCGAGTATCGCAGCGTCTACATATCTTTGTAGTTCCGTCTCGACTGCAGTATCAAGCGTACTCGATACCCTTGTTAGTGCAAAGCGTACTTCATCTATAAGAGCCATAGTTATACCTTCTTCTTAGTCGTAGTCTTCTTCTTTGCTTCCGTCTTAACTTCTGCGGACTTCTTCTCTGTCTTGACCTCAGGAACCTCTACCATATTGATAGGGTTAAATGCTGAGGTCTCGATCTCGAGAACGTCTCCCTTCTTATAGAGAATGTCCTTGTTAAAGAAAGCAGTCTTAGCTTTTACTTTCATTCTTATTACCTCCTGACAAAGCCTTATAGAGTCCTTCTGTTACGATAACGTGTCCGACATGACCGCACTTAACATCGCAGTTAAGATATGTGTCATAGCCGAGTTGTTTTGCTCTCCAAAGGAAGGACAAGTCCTCCCCTACCGAGCCGATAGGGGAGAAGCAAGTCTTATACTCTAAAAGGCAGTCTTGAATAACATCGGTATCAACAAGAATACATCCAAACCCTACACCGCCTACCTTATGAACTCCTGTAAGCTCTCCTTTATAGTCAACCCACTCTGCACCTTCATCGTTGATAGTCAATGTATCGAAAGCGACAGGGGTATAAGGAGCTGACCTCCGGAAATACAGACCGCTTACGATAGAAGCTTTATTCTCTTCTGCAGTCTTAAGCAGTCGAATAAGGGTATCCGACTCGAAGACCATATCGGAGTCAAACCACATAACGTAGTCCGCTTCCATCTTAATTGCCTGTACTGCGAGCTTATTACGAGCGTCATATATTAAGGAACCGCAGATAAAGCTTACTGAGCACCTGCCTACCTTTTGAAGCATAGCCAAGCTCTGAGCAAAACCTGCAGCGACCGTATCCATAGATGGAACGGCTATCAGTATCTTCAGTTCTTCCGTATTCATGTTATCACTCCTTAGTTATTGATTAAGACTCGATTTCCTTCTGGATCTTTACGAAAGCCTTAGGTGCAACTACACCGAGACCAACGTACTCTCTACCTACGATCTTAACGAGGTCAGACTCAGCAAGGCTCAAGTCATCATACTTGATATTGATCTCTTCACCCTCAGGGAAGTTAGCCAGAGTACCTACACCGAAGTCTCCAACGATAGCGTATGTAACGCCTGTTGTAGCTGCAGAGAAAGCAGTAATTGTATCGTTAAAGAGAACATCCATACCCTCGAAAATATCTACAGGGTAGTTAGCGGAATACTGCAGAGCCTTGAATGTAGCGTAAGAAGCCTTGTTCATAACGATACAAGGGTTAGAAGCCTTATCAGAGAGAGCAGCGATAGCCTCAGCGAATACTGAGAGAGTACCTGTATTCTCTACGATAGGAACTGCTACGTTAGTAACTGCAGTATTTGTGGAAACTGTACCGCAAGCCTCGATCTTAGCGATAATCGTATCTTCTGCCTTCTTAGCGATCTGATATGAAAGCTCATCATAGATGTATCTGAGGAAAGCCTCACCTGTAAGAGCCATAGCCTCATCGGAAATAGTAATCCACTTCTTAATGCTTACGGGAGTGAGGGAAACGATACCGATAACAAGCTTCTCTTCGGAAGGAGCGTCTGCACCCTCATTGTGGATAGCTGCAGCGTCTGCACTAACCTCGAAGCCTACCTTAACGATACCCTTCATGTAAGCCTTCTTAACTCTTGCGAGGAGCTTATTCTCTGCCCAAGCAGTCCTGATCTCTTCCTCTACGAATGAAGGAACGGGAACTACACCGTTTGTAGCAAGCTCTGTAAGAAGCTTTCTGCACTCGCTATCGTCTCCGCTCTTAATGTACTCTGCAAAAGCGTTAGCGTACTCTGCGGACTTTCTGATCTCCATAACGTCTGTCATCTTTCTTTCCTCCTTAGGAATTTCAATAGTAGTAGGCTCTGTACCGACCTCATCGATAACTGCCTTAATGTCTGCCTTCCTTGCTTCCTCAGCTAAGAAGGACTTTCTTTCTTTGATAGAGTCGAGCTCCATAGACAAAGCCTCGAAGTCAGTTCCTTCTGCATTTGTCTCGATAGCTTCCTTAACCTCGCTGAAGCGAGCCTCCAGAGCCTCAGAGTCGAGCTCCATAATCTCTTCTTTAGTCATTTTCGACCTCCAAAAGCTTGATTTTTGCGATAGCTCTCTGCCTTGCTACTTCCTGCTTAGCTCGCTCCTCTTTAAGTCGCTCCGCTTCGAAACTTTCGATCGCTCCGTCAAAAGCCTCTCGAGTTGCTATGCCGATATTGGTAGTAGGGTTAGCCGGGAAGCCGACCGCTGATATGTCATAGACCTTCTTAACCCGGTCGATGATCCTTGTAACGATAGTCTTCTCTCCCTCTGCTCTCTTCTCTTCGTAGCGGTCCTCTGCTACTGTGAAAGCAAAGCTCATCTGATCGTAGTTACCTGCCTCTATGTCTTCATAGACACTACGGGAGGCTTCGGTCTTACTAAGGTCTGTCCTTGTAAACAGTCCCTTATCATCTACGGAGAGCTCGACTGTCTTATTCTTAGTGCGAGCGTAAACTCTGCCCGTATGATCGAGGAGGAATACTACATCGGTCATATCCGCTTCATCGAAAGCAGTAGGCTCGATACGCTCACGGAGGATATAGTCTTCATTCTCTCCGAGCGTGTACTCCTCGAAGGTAGAAGCATATCCCTCAACTAAAAAAGAAGGCTTATCGCCTTCTTCCTTTGCTCGCTTCATTACGTTAAGGTCAAAATACCTATACTCTCTGTCATTCTTTATCATCTTCTTCTCCCTCCTTCGGGTTTTCTTCCTGAATGAAGTAATACTCTCCACGAGCTACGAAGCGGTCTCCCTGCTCAGGAGGAAGCGGAGGAAGGTTATATACTTCCCTTGCTTCGTTTATTGTGAGTATTCCTCTATCGAGACCGCCTTCTACATAAGCCTTCTTATCCGAGAAGCTCATATACTGCACTCTGTTAGTAGTGCAAGCGACCTCTGCTCCGAAGGCTATCTCACGCTCACTATAAAGAGCATTAGTCATAGTCTCGCTGAATTGAATAGCAAACGGCTCGACCGCTCCTTCATAAAAGGCAGTCCATGTATCACCGACTGCCTTATTCTGGAGTATCTCTTTATTGACTCCGAAGTAGTCGAAGACATTTTGCTCGATTAGATCCATCTGATCCTTATCGGGAGTATAAGGCTTTATGTCTATCTGCTTTATATCCTTAAAGGTATTAGGGAAGAGTAGGACTTTACCTCCCTTAGCTTCCTTGCTGAAGTTACGCTCCGAGAAGTTGGTCTGCTCTTTTTCGAGGTCTGAGGCTAATGTGAAGTTCGAACTCTGAGCCATAAACTTATAAGAGTTCGTAGACTTGATAGCTTCCTTAATGCCCTGCTTCTGAATGGAGATAAGGTCCATAGTCTCATCGAGTGAACTGTTACTCTCACCGAAGAAGTCATTACGGAATTGGAACTTACGAAGCAAAGCAGCTTCGATAAGTCTGCAAGCTGCGGTCTTCGTTCCGTTCCTGAACTTATAGCGGAGCCATAGCTCACCCTTAAACTCGACTAACTTAACCTCGGATACTAACACCGGGAAGAAGCCTATCTTGTTAAGACCATCGTCATAGATCGGGACCAATAAGCAGTTGTTAGTAGCGTCAAGTATCGTATTTACACGATAAAGGAACTGCGACCAAGTATCCCACGGGTTAGGTCTTTTGTTAAGCCTCGCTGATAAGTCAGGCTTAGCACTTCCTATAAATTCGACCTTTAGCTTACTAACGTGTCTACTGCGAGCGTCAACAGCAGCTCTAACGAGCATAGACTCATATATCTGTCCTCTCCAGTCCCTAAAGACAGGATCGTAAGCAGATACGAGCTTAAAGGTCTTACCCGACTCGATGACTTTTTCGGCTTCTTTGGTCTTACCGAGTATCTTGTCGATAATGCTCATCTTCATTCCTACCTTTCATTCTTTAACCGTTCCCCTATCTGCTCATACCACTTCTGCCTTACACAAAAAGCGTCTGCCAAAGCTGCTACACCGTCTATATGGTCGTTAGCCTTCAGCTTAACGAGCCTACCCCTTCCTCGCTCCGTACTCATCTTAATAGCGGAGTTAAGAAGATGTATCTTTAAGAGGTCGTTATCCCCTATATGGACTTTATGATCTTTAAATAGTCCCTCCATTTCCTGAAGGACTCCGTATAGGTTATCTCCCTGATATACATCGTCTACCTGAAAGCCGTAAACCTTCAGGTCGTTTATCAGGTAGTTAGCAGAGTAGCGGTCGTAGCCTACCATAAGCGGAAGTATCTCATACCGCTCTACTACATCTACTATCCACCGATAGCAGTCGTTATAGTCGATATAGTTCTCTCCGCTTAAAGACAGGAAACCTCGAGCTATATACTGCTCATAAGGAAGTCCGTCTCTGCTTATCGCTTCTTCCAACCTCTCGGAAGGAAGCCAAAAGTGAACGAAGATATAAAGCTCTCCGTTCTTTTCTACGATTATCCCGGCAGCGGTTAAGTCCGTACTCATAGACAGGTCGATACCTGCTACTGCGTATGAATGAGCGAAGTCCTCCATCTTTAAAGGATCTCCGCACATAGCCTTGATAGTCTGTATATCGAGCCAAGCCAAAGAGCTATTCTGCTTAACGCAAGCATACTTCGTTAAGAACTCGCTCTTTTTGCTTAAGCTATTCTCTGTTATGGCTAACTCATCCAGAAGATACTTAGGACTTACCGATATACCGAGGTTAGGGTTAGCCTTCTTAAGCTCTTCTATATCCTGCCATCTGTCTATGTCGTCTATCATATACAGAAGCGGTAGGAAGTGAGTTTCCTTACTGCCACCTGTCAAAAGCCTTGTAGCTCTCGCTATCAGTTGGTCGTATATTCCATCGTTTTCATATCCTGAGGTCGTAATGCCTAAAAGGATAGGTTGTTTACGAGCTCCGACCGAGGACTTAAGGACTTCGTAGAAGCGGAGACCTGCCTCCCCTCTCCATGAGGCTATCTCATCGAGGATCGCACAGGATACATTAAGACCGTCTGACTTCTTTTCCGAGAAGGCTAAGGGAGCGATAGAACTATTCGAGTATTCGATATAAATATCGGTCCGTCTCTTCTTAGCGAACTTCTCGAGCTCCGGCTCCTTCTTTATCGTTTGATAGCATTGGTCGTAACAGATATTCGCTTGCTGAAGTTTAGGAGCTGCCATATAGACTCTGGCTCCGTACTCTCCATCTGCGTAAGCACAATAAGTAGCGATAGCTGAAGCGAGGAGCGTTTTTCCTTGCTTCCTTGCCATAACGAGAAGTATCTCGTTAAATTGCCTGTTACCCTGACTATCTACGATACCGAAGAGAACGGATATAAAGGACTTCTGCCAAAGTTCGAGCTTTATAAGCTGACCTCCGAGCTCTCCTTCATGATGTCTGCAAAATCTCTCGATGAAGCAGACCGCCTTCATAGCTTTCTTATGGTCGTAGTACCAAGCCTTCGACCTTAAGCCTTCCAAAACATACTCGTAAAGAAGTTTTATCCACTTGCCTACTAATATAGAGCCATCCTCGATACCTTTATAGTATTGGAGAATGAAGCTATCCATCAGTTAAACTCCTTCTCGAAAGCTGACAGAGCCGACTCCTTCTTTATAGGCTTCCCGAGCTTGTTAATAATGTCGAGCATTGTTAGAAGAGTTTTGTTAGCGGAGTCCGTATGTCTCGGGAGTTCCTTAACAAGCGGATCAGCGTATAAGTTCTTCTCTTTTCCTCGATAGACCTTCTCGCAGGTCATAGACTCGTTACCCTCGATACTCTCTCTCAGCATTTCAATAACTTTCATCTGCAGATCGTATTGTTTAGCTGCAGCTAAGAATAAAGCGTTGTTTTCGACTCCGTATTCCTTAGCAAGTTCGAGTAACTCATCGAAGGTCTGTTTAACCTTAGCCTTACTCATTTGATCTCACTCCTTAGTCCGGGGAAAAAGACTTGTCCCCTTTAGTCGGTTTTTCCTGCC
>JAGCGK010000033.1 GCA_017649645.1 Clostridiales bacterium
CATAGGGATTACTTACTGGATTCCAGCCAAAAATCCAGTATTTGCTCCCTATCAGCAGGGAGTATCAACTGGTGTTTCAGGGAAGGGTCTAGCAAAACAAAAAGCAGATCAACTTCAGTATGAACCTGCCTTTTATGATCCCAATATGTTTTGAGACATCCCCTTAGCCTTTCAGTATTAAAGACCAAATGAAGAGTTGCCCCAATGTGACACGGTTCACACTGAGGCAACTCTCCAAATCATTCCATGATGAAAAGTCATTTATTTGTCCTGCTAGTTATATAATTATCACATCATATTGTCATTGTAAAGACATTATCCAACGTTTTTGTCAATATAAAGATTTTGTTTACCAATCTGTCAAAAGTCTTTTACATCAACCGCTTTGCGTATATTTTGTTGCCATATTATTGATGTTTTTATCTCAATGAATTATCATAAAAAAGATGGTGTTGTTTTATGGTTTGATCGAAGGTGTTTGTGTTGGGTAAGCCGCTGTTTTCTATTGTAGTTCCGATCTATAATATCGAAGATTATTTATCTGAATGTGTTGATAGCATTCTCCGTCAAAGCTATCCGAATTTTGAATTAATTCTGGTAGATGACGGTTCATGTGATTCAAGCGGCTTACTTTGCGACAGATATCAGAGTTCAGATCCGAGAATAGTTGTAATCCACGAGCCTAACGGAGGAATAGTAAAAGCCCGTATTTCAGGTCTTGAGAAAGCAACCGGAGATTATCTTATCTGCGTTGACGGTGATGATTGGATCGACGAGGATTATCTGTCAAATGCAGTTCGGATAATTGAAGAATATGATCCGGATATTATCGCGTTCGGATATCATGAAGTTTTTTCCGACAAAACTTTAGACAGGACCTTTGATTCTGATCGATTCATGCAAAAAGATGAGATCGTCAAAGACATTTTTCCTCGATTGATATATGGGAAGAAAGGTCCGTCCTTTCCTAACTCTATATGGGCCAAAGTCTACAAGAAAGAACTGTATGATATAAATCAAAGGACTGTGGACAACAGGATCATGATGGGCGAAGATACTGCCTGCGTTGTTCCTTGTATAACTGAAGCCAATAGTATTTATTGCTCCAAACAATGTGTATATTATTATCGCCACCATGATCACAGCTTCTCAAAGGCTCATAAGCCGCTTCCCATAGACGGTCCCAAACTCGTGGAACAGCACCTGAAGCAAGCACTGAAAGACATCGATTACGATTTCAGCGATCAGATACGCCGTCGTACGGTCCGCGCTTTGTTTAACGTTGTCGTGACACAGTTTTTTCGGAAAGAGAAGAGAATCCGCGTTTTAAAGCAGATCAAGCAGACTTTGAAGGACCCGTTTTACGAGGATTCGATCCGCAATGCTTCTTTCGGCAAAAGGAGTACTAAACTGATTCATTTCTCCATCAAATACAAGGTCACGATCCTGTTTTACATGCATTACGTAATACGGAATGGTCTGTGATCCTTTATCGGATCAGGCTGTCTTTTGTTTCTCGATAACCTTCGTTCCGCACACGTGACACATATCCTCTCCCGGGACCAATCCGAATCCGCACTTCGGACAGAAGATCTTCGAAGCACCCAACACGACCTTGGAGTTCCAGTTCGGCTTGTCATCAATAAACGTCTTCTCATCAGGAACTTCCACGACTTTTTCTTTCTTTGCCTCACCATCGAAAAAGTCTATCCTCGACTCCTCGGCGAGGACCCTGTTCTGCATCGCATACTCCCTGCACGCTGCATCCATCGCCTTTGCGCGGATATAAGCAACGAGAGTGACCCATCCGCAAAGTATGATCAAATGAAAGAACAAGCTCGTTGAAAAAGCAGTGTATAAAAGCTGTCCGAAGAAGACTCCATGTACATACGATACGAGAGCGCCTCCGAATCCCCAGAAAAGCCAATTGTTATGGTTGTTCTTCAGACAATAGTAATTAAACACGACGAACCATCCGAAGCCGAAGACCATAATATAGATCATCTTCCAGACATTCCATTCACTTTTAGATTTTGCTATTTCCCAGATGACCGGCAACGCCAAAAGTCCGATCGACAGCACAAAATAGATAAAGTAACCTATCCTCTTTTTCTCACCGTCAACATGAAAGATCGCAGGAAACTTATTGAGCTGCTTCTGAAAAAATACATTTCTATCTGTCAATTCCATATTAATACCCCTCTACTCCCCTACGCTCTTTTTACAACATTCCGTAGCGATCATCAATCCTCTACAATGCACAAAAAATCCGTCCGCCCTTTGTCAGCCCCAATCCCGGTCCTGCCATTTTCCGACAATAAAAAAGTCCGGAGACCTGATTCCGAACTTAATTATGTGTTTGCTGTGAGGGTATTATGAAAACAAGAAGTTTTTGTTTTACGGTTTGATTATGATACCCCAACCTTAAATGAACCTGAAACGGATCAGTGAAAAGTGTGTGAAATTGCCGCACCGATTTTTTGGAGCGAACTACTTTGTCCAGTCTTCAACATTAAGACCGGGAACTCTCCTAAACTCATTCGTATTGTTCGTAATGACAGTAAGACCACGTGCTAATCCCTGTGCAGCTATCTTCAGATCATAAGGTCCTATGATCTTCCCGTTCTTGGCAAGTTCTCCTTTTATCCTGCCCGCGACCACAGCATCTGAAGTATCAAACGGAATAACAGTAAACGGAGAAAGAAAGATCGCTAATCGAAGCCGGGTCTTGTCTCCCCATTGACTCTTCGCAGCACCGTATTCCAATTCAAAAACAGTAACGGAAGAAACGGAAAATTCAGAAGGGTCCCTCGACATGATCTTCTCGCTCAACGACGGGTACTTGTCCTTCAGAAAAAAGATGCAGGTATTAGTGTCGAGAAGATACATTACAGTTCCTCTCTTTCGATTACATCAGAAGCTGACGGCTGCTCTCTTTCTATCATGAAGTCATGAGGGAACGATCCGATTACCTCTCTGACAGAAGCCCACGGATCATCAGACGGATATGCTACGTAGATATCTCCTATCTTGCTTATATAGTAATCAAACTTTTCCGTCCTCATCTCTTGAGGGATCCTGATCGCCTGACTGTTTCCGTTTTTAAATACTCTTGTTGGTACCATAATGATCACCTCCTGTACACACGTATCGTACACACATTATAATACGGCTCATACAGGGGGCGCAAGAGTAACTCCTAAACGTGGCCGGAGGACAGAAGGTCTTAGTCGGTTTTGCCGTTCTCGAGCCTTACGATCCTGGTGCCGTAGGATGCACACTCCTGAGAATGGGTTACCTGAAGGATGGTCATTCCTTTTTCTTTATTAAGCCTTCCGAAAAGTTCCATGACTTCACCCGACGACTTTGAATCCAGATTGCCCGTCGGCTCATCGGCCAGGATCACGGAAGGCGATCCGAGTATCGCTCTCGCGATCGCTACCCTTTGCTGCTGGCCGCCTGATAAAGTCGAGGGCATCGCTTTACGCTTTTCGGTAAGGCCCGTGATCTCCAGGATCTCATCAAGGTCTTTTTTGAGCTCGCTTCTCTTTTTACCGTTTATGGTGGACGGAAGCATAATGTTATCTTCAACGTTGAGGTTCATCACCAGGTTATAGAACTGGAAAACGAATCCGATGCTCTTAAGCCTTAAGTCGGAGAGGTCCTTGTCCTTCATGGATCCTATATCTTTGCCGCAGAGGATGATGTTGCCCTTAAAGTCTCTGTCCAGTCCGCCGATCAGGTAAAGGAGCGTGGACTTGCCGGATCCCGATGCTCCCATGAGGGATACGAATTCGCCTTCTTCGACGCTCATCGAGCAGTCATTAAGAACGGTGTTGAGAGTCGCATCTTTGCCGAATGATTTATAGACGTTTTTTACTTCGATCATGCTCATTTTGGTTCACTCCTTACGATCATTCATACTTAAGCTGTTCGGACAGTTTCATCTTCCTTATCTGCCTTATCGGGAATAGGACGGTAAGCGCGAAGATGATCGAGATCACAAGCCACATCAATATCACTATTGTCGGGTGGAACTTCAATTCCAGAGCCAGGATCTCCGAATGGGCCAGAGTATCCCGGAGGACAAGAAACAGGAGTATCGACGCGACCGCACCGGCCGTTGCAGAGGTTACCGATGTTACGAACATCTCTCTGAAGAAGATCCCCGCTAAGGTCTTCTTCTTCATGGATGTCGATATCAATATCGCGCATTCTTTTTTACGGCCTTCGAAGCCGATCAGCTGATTGCTGATAAGTCCCATGCACGGAGTAACAAGAGCGACCAGGATAACGATGACCATGATCCTTACGAAGGACATCGTATCTTTCTCCATCGCTTCCAGCATCTCGTCTTTTGACTGGGCTTTGTAGATGATATGTGATCCGTATTTGCGGATGTCTTTGGCAGTAGCTGACGGATCTTCGGAATTGAGAAGTATGTATTCCAGTGTCTCGTGATATATCGACTTGAAATCGGAAAGGGAGATCGCGATGTTGTTATCAAGGCTCTCGAATTTGTCGATCCGGAAGAAGGACACTACATCGAACTCCTTCTCGATCGGAAAGACTCCTCTCGGGTCGAAGGTGAGCTTGATCTTATCTCCGACGGATATGCCGCGCTCGTCAGCCCAGGTCTTTTCCACACAGATCTGGCCTTCGCTCATCTTTTCAGGAACGCCTTCGAGTGCGTTATAGAGCTTATATCCTTCCTCCGGTATTCCGATGATGCGGAACCCGGAATCCTCCTCTTCATTTCCGTAATGCACGGTGTCATAGGTGTCATAGACATACTCGATATCCTTGACTCCTTCCAGCTGTTCGATGAAGGAGTATCTCTCCGGTTTTTCCGTAGTGGAAACGATGACGTCACAGTTGTAGATATCGGAATTAAATTCGTCAATTACGCCGGTGGCAATAACGGCGATGAGGATGAACATCGTTGCCGTAGTGACACAAAGGATGCCGCTTCCAACGGTACTCTTTCTGGCGATGACCTCATGGCCCGCGAGCCTCCATCTCTCGCTTCCCGACTTGCGGGATATCCTGACGATCAGGTAGGAAACTCCCTTCAATATGAGCGGGAACAGGAGCGCCAGAGCGGTAACTGTGCAAAGGACACATATCGCAGTCACGAAGGTGTTCTTTATGAATGCGGTAACGATGGCCGCGACGGCGAGGATGATACCTATGATGATGCCGGCTCTGCTGAACTTATACTCCGTATCTCTGTTGTCGAAGATGATGTCGCGTATCGGAGTCCTTACGGCTTTGATCACGAACTTAAGCGGGATTAGGCATTCGACGATCAGGGCTCCCGCTACGATCAGGAACGGCAGAGCTTTGGGAAGTCCGGGAGTATAGTATATGTCTCCGTTATAGAGGCGGTTGAATATCTTAGATCTTAAGGTGACGTACAGGATGACGCCCGGGACGGCACCGAGGATGGAGTAGAGGATGTTTTCGAGAAGAAGGATGAAGACTGTCTTGCTGCTTCGCATGCCGAGGCTTCGAAGGGTGCCGATGAAGGACATCCTGTCGGATACGATCCTCTCGCAGGTCGATA
>JAGCGK010000034.1 GCA_017649645.1 Clostridiales bacterium
AATGACGGCGGTCAGAAATTCGACAATACGGATTTCCTCCATGACGGAATTTACGAGACGATGAACCTGGGACCTTTCACGGTCGAGGCAGTTCCTGCAGGCGGCAATCCTAACCACGACGTCAAGTACTGTGTCGGCTATCTCGTAACCGTTGACGGCGTCACGATCTATCACGCAGGCGACACTTCCATGATCGATCAGATGAAGGACCTTCAATCCCGGGACATCGACTACGCAATGTATCCGATCGACGGAGTCTTCAATATGGATGCCAAGGAAGCAACCGAGGTCGCAACTTTAGTCGGAGCCAAGAACAACATACCGATCCACGAGTTCGATCAGAACGGCAGCAAGAAATCCGACAACTTCACCCCTGAAGGACGCCTGGTCCTTGAATACGGTCAGACGATCGAAATCGGTAAGTAAACTTTTTTGAACAAAAACGTCTCAAAACACAATTTGGATCATAAAAGGCAGGTTCACACTGAAGTGGATCTGCTTTTTGTTCTGTGAAACCCTGCCATGAAACACCAGTTGATTCTCCCTGCTGATAGGGAGACAATACTGGATTTTAAGCAAGAATACAGCAAGTAATCCCTATGACCAGGAACTTTTTGCTGTATTTTACAAGAAAATCCCGTATTCAGTCTCTGTGAATAGGGATAGATTACTGGATTTCAAAGGTACTATAATGAGACCTTCCCATTTGTCTTCAAATAAATACAGTCATATGTACCGTTATAGAACTGTACAAATAACGGGAATTCAAAAGAAGACCAAAAAGAATGGGATGCCTCAAGTGAGTTCAATCACTTTTGAGACATCCCCATTTCTTTTATTCTCGAAAACTATTAGTCATCGATCGCCTTGTCAGTAGCCTTGGCATAGATAGCCTCAACTTCCTTATCCGGAGCTTTAGTAGCAAGAGTTACTACTACTGCGATGATAAGTCCGCAGATAAAGCCCGGGACGATCTCGTATATGCCTGTATCAGTAATGAGCGGTTCTCTGATCGTACTCGTGAAAAGAAGGAGCCAAGCGATATCAACAACAGCACCGCCGATGATACCTGCAACTGCACCGATATAATTAAATCTCTTCCAGAACAACGAGAGGATAACAACAGGTCCGAAGGAAGCTCCGAAAAGTCCCCATGCATTCTCGACCATATTCATGATATCTGCTGCCCAGGATGCTTCGTTATCAAGACCCTGACGGGCAATGAGGAAAGCGACTACGGCAACTACAAGAACGATGATACGTCCGATCCAGAGCATCTCCTTATCGGAAGCTTTTTCCTTACGGATCAAAGGCTTATAAATATCACTCGTAAATGCCGAAGAAGCAACGAGGAGCTGTGAGTCTGCCGTCGACATAGCAGCAGCGATGATAGCTGAAAGAAGGATTCCTGCAAGGAAGCCCGGGAAGATATCACTAACGATCTCGATGAAGATCCTCTTTCTTCCGTCAGGAAGGAGAGCCTCTGCAAGAGATGTTCCGTTAGAAAGGATAAATGTTCTTCCGAGATAAGCGATAACTGCAGCAGCACCGAGTGTAAGGAAAACCCAGATGATAGCTACTGTAGCGGATTTCTTGATCTGTGAAGGCTTCTCGATGGACATAAAGCGGACGAGGATATGCGGCATACCGAAGTATCCGAGTCCCCAGCCAAGACCTGTAACGATCTCCTGCCAAGGAGCTGAGAACGGATCTGTTCCGAATGCGGAAACGCCGTCCTTGAAAGCACCTGTGTAAGAAGCACTGTAATCACCTGCAGCCTTCATAACGATCGGAACTGCAAGGAGAGCAACGAGCATCATAAGACCCTGGAAGAAGTCTGTCCAGCAAACTGCCTTGTATCCTCCGAGGAAAGTATAGATCAGGATGAGTACCGCGAAGATGATCATTGCAAGATGCTGACGATCGGCAAACCACGGCAAGACTGATGTGAAAACTGCTGTTCCTGCAACGAATGCGGAAGCAACATAAACAGTAAAACTGATAAGGAAGATGATCGCACATACGACCTTCAATACAGAACTCTTACTGGCAAATCTGTTTGTAAGATACTGTGGAAGCGTAATGGAGTCACCGGATGCCTTGGAGAAACGACGAAGCCTTGTAGCAACGAAGATCCAGTTGGCGGCAGTACCGAGCGCGAGACCGATACCGATCCAGACCTGTCCCATACCAAACGCGAAGATGGAACCCGGGAAACCCATCAGAAGCCAGCCGCTCATGTCCGATGCCTGCGCACTCATGGCAGTAACAAACGGACCCATATGACGACCGCCCAAAAAATACTCTTTCTCGTCCCCGCCCTTACTCTTCACGAAGAAGTAGATACCGATAGCAAGAACAACGACGAAATAGAGTATAAAAGCAATGATCTTGTCCATATTTATACTCCTTTGGAATTCATAACATAATCTAGATTTACCATATTAAAGTACAAAAAACAAACCTCAGTTCACGAACAAAAAAGACCGTCTCTTCCGAGACGGTCCTCATTATCGGTTATTAAGTCAGTTAGGAAGGCCGAGCTTACCAACATACTTCCTCATCTTCTTGGCTGATTCCTTACCGTATGCGGATACATCGATCACCATGTCTTCTGCATAATAGACTGCAGAGAAGCTGTCATCATCGTTGGCATCGATATAGTATCCGTTCTTGCCTTCTTTGTAGTTCCTGTCCTTCTTGTCCAGGAATGAATATGCCTCGTAGTAGTGTGAGAAATAATCATTTGCATCTTCTTCATCTTCGAAAATGTAGTAGGAAATCCACATTGACTCGTCATCATCATACTCGGATGCCTTGAGATAGTAGACATCCTCGTAAATGTACGGATTGTCTACATCCTCGAAATTTGTTCCCCACATCTCATCATCTTCGCCATCGCGGAAATCCTTCTTTTTCAAGTCGAGCTGCTTTTTAGCGACCTCGATTATCTTGTCTTCATCGATCTTCTTGACTGTCTTGCCGCATCCTGCGAGCGATACGAGCATAACTCCAATAAGTGCGACTGCTGCGATCTTCTTGAAATACTTCATTTTTTACCCTCCTAAATCAGAACACTGTAAGTTTTTTCCCGACTCACAACTGAATGATAGCATTTATTTTTGAGTAAATATACATTGCAATATGCAAAAATAGAGGGTTTTATTCATGTTCCTGTATTTTTATTCATTTCTCTCGTTTTCGAAAACAACAAAAAACCAGCCCACATGCGTGAGCCGGTCGGTTGAACTTAAGATTATCAGTAACTGCTTCCGATTGCGCCGAAAATGATACCTGCAAAGATAAGACCGAAATACAGGACGTAGATTCCGTAGAAGATCGTCATTCCGATTCCGCCGTAAGTAGCCGCGCGGCTGAGGCAGGAAGCTGTCTTGATCTTTGGTGTGTGCATGCCGCCCTGATCGATATACTCGAGGATCTTCTTTCTGTTGCCCTTGCCCTTGAAGATGGCGACGATGCTCGCTACCGGGAAACCTGCGAGAACGCATCCGATGATGGCTGACTTCAAAAATCCGCTGGCTGTCTCATCGTAGTTAGGATCAATCTGCTGATATGCCTGCTGCTGATACGGCTGACTGTATTGTCCGCCATAAGGCTGCTGATAATTCGGTTGCTGATAGTTTGGCTGCTGGTAATTCGGCTGCTGATAGTTCTGCTGCTGATTATTATAATTGTTGTTTTCCATAGTTATTACCTCCTGTAAAAACTCAGAGATTTCTTATTCCACGATTGTGATTATAGCGCATTTTCGAGAGGAATTATATAAACAAGCGGTGAACAAATGCCCTGTATTTCCATATTTGTTCACGATTAGGAGGATTTTACGGCAAAAAAATGTCCCGCTCCGTTTCCGGAACGAGACATCTCTTAAAAACATTTGCTTATCAGTTCAAGCCACTTGCTACTGCACCAAGGATCAATACGAAGTAGATAACGTAGATTGCTACACAAGCCAACTCAACGATAGCTACAGGAATAGCGATTGTTGAAAGGATGTTACCTGTCTTGCCCTTACCATAGAGCTCGCCGCCCTGTGCAAGATAGCTCTTGATGTTCTTCTTGTTCATGATAGCAAGGATCAAACCTACGATGCTGACTGTACAAGCAAGAATGATAGATGCGAGACCCTTCTTGAAGAATCCATCCATAAGTGAATAATCATTGTTTTCCATATATATATACCCGCTTTCAATGTAGTAGTGCATAACACACCCGCAGATATTATAGCAAACAATGTCCGATTGTGTATATTTATTTTGAGTTTCAAATAAATTTTTGTTTTGTTTCGAAAACGCGGAATTACGGGCTTATATCCTGCTTCTGACCAGATCGATCACATCCTGGACAGTAGTGATCCCTGCCAGGTCATCGTTGGTGAACGCGAAACCGAACTTCTCCTCGAGAGACACTGCCATTGCGAGCATTCCGATGGAATTAAATCCCAGATCCTCCTTAAGATTAGCCTCAGGCGTGATCTTCGTAAGGTCCAACTCGTCACCGAAAGCGTCCGTTACTGCCTCTTTGATACCTTCCAAAATGTCCATTATTTTCCTCCCGTTATCTCATCGAAAACATTCTTGCATTCGTTGATCTTATCTATCAGTGCCTTTGCGATCTCATCCATCTCAGGGACCGACAAAAACTTATGGTTCGTGTAATCACTGATCCTGAAGGGCTCACCCACCACGATCGTTCTCCTATTATACCAATGTTTGGGCTTAAGAGAATATGCCGGAATGATAGGTGCCCCCGTCTGGCTCGCGAGGAAGATGACACCTGATTTGATCTCCGTCAGGTCTTCGCTTTCTTCCTTGTGAAGAGTTCCTTCAGGAAAAACCGCCAGACAACGCTTATGCTTCAGCGTCTTGGTCGCGATCCTTATGGCATTTATGTCCGCGATATTCCTGTCGATCTTGATGCAGCCGGAGTGGTAACACAGAAAATTTCTTATCGGATCCTTCATTACCAGCTCTGACGCCAGAAAGAACATCCTCCTGTTCCAGAAAGTCGCGGAATAGAACCACGGATCCTTGAACGACACGTGATTTCCGACGATGATCATTCCCTCGTCCTTTATTTTGTTCCGAAAAGGCTTTTTGTCGACAGTGTACTTCTTCGGAAAAGGAATGCTGCCGCCAAGAAGCACGATACCGTGTGAGATATCGTAAAAAAACATACTGACGCCGTACTTTTTATTCCAGAACATACCTATCCTTTGTTCATTCGAGCTTTGAGCTCTTCTCCAAGATTATTGACATACTTCTCAAGTTCTGAAGTAATTATCCTCGCTCTCTGGGTCTCTGGCAAGGTGGTATCAGGACAAAAATCATTGACATTTAAAGGTTCTCCGACCATTACGTGAGCTCTTTTGAAGAATCCGTAATTGCCGTCCGTATAGACCGGAATAACAGGTGCATCCGTATGTGTCGCGATGATCGCCACACTAGGCTTAAACGGGAACGGAACGCCGTTTACGGGAAGTCTGGACGACGGGAAGATTCCTATGGATTCACCTCTGTCCAGGCAGTCAAGACACTCGCCGATAAACGAGAAATCATACTTGTCACGGTCGACGTGGATACATCCGACGCTGAACAAAATGAAATTCATAAATGCATTCTTGTTGAACATTACTTCCGCTACCAGGAATCTTATATCGTCGAAGATATAGTGATACCAGTAAAGCGGCATATCCACGAGCGAGATGTGATTCGACACGAGGATACAAGGCTTCGGCAGCTTTTTCGAGCACTTCTCATTAAGATAATAAAATTTCGGCTTGAGGATCAGAAGGGCCGGTAATCCCGTGACCTTGACAAAACCCGTTATAAATTTGTTCTTTCTAAAACGTCTACCCATTATACTTTCTGATCCTCAATGTATTTACTTAATTCGATTGCAGTATTGCATGTAAAGGTCTCTACCCCGTACTCGTCCGTGATCCTGGAAAGGATCGCGAAGTACTGAAGGCTCGACGCACCCAGATCCAGGATGATGTTCGCATCAGGCTTGATCTCCGCTTCAGGCTTTTCGAGAACGTCAGCGATGATCTTTATCACCATCTTAAGTATCTCAGGATCTGTCGGAGGAAGCTCGATAGTCTCCCTAGGCATGAATTCCTTCATCTTCATGAGTCTGATGTCGCCGCTCTTGATACCGCGCTTTAAGTAAGCCCGGCTGACCTTTATCGCCTGCTCGCTCATCAGCGGGTCATAGGTAAAGTAGAACTTCTTGACCCTGGATGTCTGCGGGATCGTGTCGTTGACCCTGTTTATATATTCGCAGATCGCGTCTGTCTCTTCTTTTGTAGCATTATTCTCTATCCTTACGACCATTGCAAGGACTTCGCCGTCGCTTCTCTCCTCTCCGTAGCAGGAAAAGTTCTTAGCATAAGGTATCTCGAACATCTGCTCGACGGCATCAGGATTTATATTCTCGCCGTTGTCTCCGATTACGAGGTCTTTCTCACGGCCCCTGATAAACCAGTAGTTGCCGTCGTTTTCAGCTACGTCCATGGTATCGAACCACTCGCTTCTTTCCTGGATAACGCCGTCGATCATGATCTTCTTACTTAAGGACTCGCCCTTAACAAGGAGCGTTCCGTGATCGGAGATCTTATACTGCGTGTCGCCTATCGGATGACCTACGGAGTTAAGGTTACGCTCCCTTGGCTTATACCTAAGCTCAACAGACGTGATACCTATCTCACTCATGCCGTAGCCGTTATGAAGCGGATATCCGATGCCGTTAAACAGCTTCAGTGTGGAGTCCTTGAGGTAGCTTCCGCCGCTTATGCAAAACACTATGGAAGGTCCGAAGATGGATCCCGTGACCTCGCCCATAATGAACTTGGCGATGTTTGTGCCCGCATACGGGAAAACATTCTGGATCGCCGTACAGAGCTTAAGACCTGTCTTGAACGCGCGCCTTTTTCTCGCAGGACGGCGGTTGATCTCAGCCATGGCCTTCTTCTCGATGGTGTGCCAGAGCGCCGGAACCGCAAAGATGTGCGTGACTTCGTGGCGGCGGCAGGTGCGGACGATGGTGTCAGGCGAATAGTTCTTAAGGAACACGAAGGTGCGGCCGAAGAACGCGAACCAGAAATAGACCGCGAACAGTCCGAAAACGTGGTAGAACGGCAGGAACGCCAGCTGCTTGATGGAACCGTGGTAGCCGGTCGCCATTCTCGGGCTCTCCTTGACGATGCTCTCGGCATCCAGGATCTGCTTGCTGGTCTCCGCACCCGTGTAAAAACATATGGACTGATGAAGTGACGTCGCCGAAGTCGATATCGCGAACTCATTCTCGAAAACGTCCTCCGGACATCTCGCGTAGGAATCATCAGTCAACGTGAATTCAGAAAAATCGATGAAATCGCCCGTAAGCTTGGTCGATTCCATTCCGATGATCGTCTTGATCTCGAGAGTTTTAAGGATAGACTCGGAAAGGCTCTGCGGATGGCGGCAGTTTACGAGGAACGGCTTGTTGCCGCTCTTGATGATCGCCCAGAAAGCCACGATCCACTCAAGGCAGTTCTCCATCTCCAGGGCAACGTAGCCGTGGGAGGCGCCTATTTTCGAGTATAAGAAGGCTGAGGCATTCTCGATGTAGCCTTTGACTTCCTTGTAGGTGTACTTGCGGATCCTGTAGTCTATCTCGGCTTCGGCGAGGACCAGGCCGTTGTCGCGGAACATGATCTCGTAGATAGCCTTAAAATCGCGCTTCGAGTTAAGGAGCGCATTAATGTTGTAATCGATGTAATCCTGTAGTTCTTTCTTGATGCGCACTTATCCGACAAACTCCTTTATGGCGTTATCGTAAGCTTCCTTGTTGTTGATACGAAGGTGTGAATGAGCACCCTTGTCGAACCACACGATCTTCTTGTGGAGCGAAGTGCATGTGTCGTAGAGTTTCTGACTCTTCTCAGGAAGAGAGAAGATGTCCTGTCTGCCGTACAGGAACAGGATCGGCATATCTCCGATCTCTTTTACGAGCTTTATCGGAGCTTCTTCGCGAAGTCTCGCGCCCGTGTTCTTCTCGATATGGTAAAGGCACATCGGAAGGATCGGATATACCGGCTTCTTCTCGTACTTGATGTGCTCTCTGAATGTCTCTTTGAACTTGATGAATGAACCTTCTGTGATGATGGCCTTGATGTTGCTCCTCTTTGTAGCATTCTTAGCGGCAAGAAGACCCGTAACGGTTCCGACGCAGATGCAGTGGAGGTAGACCTTCTTGATGCCGTGCTTTTCCTCAAGCCAGGTAAGCCACTTGTCGAGGTCTCTGTGCTCGTAGTGTCCGAGGGAGTGATATTTACCTTCGCTGCTGCCGTGTGAACGGGGGTCAACTGCGAGAATGTTCATGCCTGCTTCCCAGTAAGGCTGGTCGAAATAGTAGCCGTACATAAGTCCTTCTGCTCTTCCCGGGATAACGATGACGCAGCGGTCTGAGCCGTGATCGTAGTACTCGGCGTGGAGCTTAAGGCCGTCGTTAACGATGTCGACAGGCTGCTTTTTATCCTTGATGGTCTCAGCAAAGGCAAGGCCTTCGTTCCACATCTGAACCTGCTCCTCGTTGTCCTGATATGTACAGTCGTTGCCGAATTTCTCGGGAGTAGTCCTTACGACCTGCTCCTCGTATACTTTGATGGCGATAGGGTTCAGGAATAAGAACATACCGACTACGCTTCCCACGAGAAGTACCGCAATAATGATGGCCGCGATCGCCCATCCGCTTATAGTAAGCTGAACCAAAAACATAATGCCCCTCCTTCACCCTTGTGATGACAGTTTGATTATATCATTCACTACATAATATAAAGGTTCAAAATAGTTTGAATGTCAAGACAATTTTTGTTAATATACTGTGTATGCGTATTAATATGCGCGTTAAAGAACTACACTTTTTTGGAGGAGCGAAATATATGGGTTTTGTAATTATTCCAGATACAGCCTGCGATCTTGAGAAGGATCTTCGTGACAGATTCGGAATCGAGGACTATCTCAGAGGAACGATCTATTTTCCGGACGGACACAGTGAGCCGATCTCTCTTGACTGGGAGAAGATGACACCGGACGAGTACTATTCTTCAATGAAGGGACACAACGTTCTCTATAAGACAGCAAGTGTGCCTATGGGCGAGGCTAGGGAAGTTTTCGAGAAGCATCTTGAGAAAGGTGAGGATGTCCTGAGCATTTCTTTGTCTTCAGGTCTTTCCACTTCATTCAATGAGTCAGAACTCGTAGCTAAGGAACTCCGTGAGAAGTATCCTGATCGTAAGATCTATTGTGTAGATTCACTTCGTTATTCAACATCTCTTGCACTTCTCGTTATCAAGGCATGCGAGAAGAAGCAGTCAGGTGCAACTATCGAAGAGACATATGAATATATCGAGAGCATTAAGAGAAACATCCATCAGATGGGCTTCATGGATGACCTCTACTTCCTTGCCAAGGTCGGACGTGTTTCCAACTTCAAGGCTTTCTTCGGTACACTCGTTGGCGTAGCTCCTCTCGCAGACTTCAACAAGAACGGTGTATCTGAGGTTATCGGTAAGGCTAAGGGCAGAAAAGCAGCTAACAAGGCTACTATCGAGTACATGAAGCACTTCATCGAGAACCCTGAAGACCAGATCATCTTCGTAGCACATTCACTCCGTAAGGAATTCGCAGATATGCTCGCTGATGACATTAAAGAGACTTTCCACCCTAAGGAGATCATCATGAACAATGTAGGCATGGCTTGCGGCGCCAACATCGGACCCGGCCTTTGCTGTGCATACTTCATGGGTAAACAGGTAACGGAGACTCTCGAAGAAGAAAAGAAAGTACTCAATGACATCCTTGAGGGAATGAAAAAATAATAAGGTGATGATATGAGCAGAAAGTTTACTATCCTTGTAGATTCCACGGCAGATCTCGGAAAAGATATGCGTGAAAAGTACGACATCGACTATGCAGCGATGAACTACGTACTCGACGAGAAGGAATATCCGGCTTCCCTTGACTGGGAATCCCACAGCGCAAAGGAGTTCTACGATCTCATGCGCGGCGGTAAGATCATGAAGACGACTCAGGTACCGGGCCCTGTATATGAGGCTAAGTTCCGGGAGTGCGCAGACAGAGGCGAGGATGTTTTGTACATCTCCTGTTCATCTGCACTGTCAGGCTCCATCAACATGGCTAAGATGATCGCAGAGGAGTTCCTCGAAGATCATCCTGACATGAAGATCATCTGCGTCGATCCTCTTATCAGTTCTCTCGGACAGGGATATATCGCTATCAAGGCAAGTGAACTTCGTTCGGAAGGCAAGAGCATCGAGGAAGTTGCGAAGTATATCGAGGACAACCGTCTTAAGGTTCACCAGATCGGCGTAGTTGCTGATCTTAAGTTCCTTAAGCAGTCCGGAAGAGTTACGGCTACAAGCGCTTTCTTCGGTAACATCTTCGACGTTAAGCCTATCCTCATCTCAGATACCAAGGGACAGAACCTGGCAGTAAAGAAGATCAAGGGCTTCAAGAACGCTCTTATCGAGACAGCTCAGGATGTAAAGAACGAGGTCATCGATCCTTCGTCACAGACTCTCTTCATCTCTCACGCAGACTGCCCTGAGGATGCAGAGTTCTGGAAGAACGAGATCACTAAGTACAGCCCGTTCAAGGACTGCTACATAAGTAACATCGGACCGATCGTCGGAGCTTCCGTAGGTCCCGGCACTATCATCTGCTATTACCTTGGTGATGAAGTAACTTTGTAACAGAAAGAATTAGACACACATGAACCATTCGATAATTGACTCAGTAATGCTCGCGAAAATGCTTAACGGCGGTTATCAGCAGCTTCTGAGTCAAAAAGAAGAGATCAACAATCTGAACGTATTCCCTATCCCTGACGGCGATACCGGTCTTAACATGGGCCGAACGCTCCAGGGCGGGATCGAGACAATAAAAGAGAACACATCCTTCAAGGATATGATGAAGGCGTTTTCGAAAGGCACCCTGATGTCCGCACGCGGCAACTCGGGTGTTATCCTCTCCCAGTTCTTCAGAGGATTTGCAAAGGGCATGACCGATATCGACGAGATGACCATCGCTGATTTTTCCAATGCCATGGAGTCCGGCCGTAATCAGGCATACTCCGCTGTCGTAAATCCTGTTGAAGGAACGATGCTCACGCTCATGACTGACGGAGCTGAGATCCTTAAGAGCAACAGCGGATCCATCGAAGACTTTGAGTCACTGTTCGATATCCTGATCCCTGAGCTCGAGGCTTCTCTTGAAAGAACTCCGTCACTTCTGGAAGTCCTTGCCGATGCAGGCGTTGTGGACAGCGGCGGAGCAGGTCTTCTCGCTATCTTCAGAGGTATGAAGAAGGCTCTTAAGGGAGAATCCATCGAAGTATCAGAGGCTGAGCACACGGCTCCTTCTTCCGCTGCCGTTTCACTACTAGACGAGAACTCCGAGGTAGAGTTCGGTTACTGCACCGAATTCATCCTGCAACTTTTTTCGAAAAAGACAGAGATAAACAGATTCGACATCTACGAATTCATTGAAGAACTTACAAAGCTCGGCGACTCGATCGTGGCTATCCGCGACGAGGAACTCGTGAAGGTGCACATCCACACGAAGACGCCTGAGGTGCCGCTCGCGTACGCACACAAGTTCGGTGAGTTCGTTACCATGAAGATCGAGAACATGACAGTTCAGCATAACGAGATCATTGCCGTTGATTCGGAGTCGGTGCTCGCAAAGACAACGACCAATTCCGCGGCTCCGGCAAGGCCGAAAAAGCATCAGAAGTTTGCTGTCGTAACGACATGCACGGGCTCCGGCTTTAAGTCGCTGTTCGAAGATTTCGGTGCCGATGCCGTAATCGACGGAGGCCAGACGAATAACCCGTCTGCCGAGGACTTCGTAAATGCATTTAAGACGATCGATGCTGACTACATCGTCGTTCTTCCAAATAACTCGAACATCATCCTTACGGCTGAGCAGGCAGCTAAGCTCTATAAGGACTGCGATGTAAGGATCATTCCGACTAAGTCCCTGGCTGAAGGCTACTCTTCCCTGTCACTCATGGATAAGTATGCTTCGGACATCGACGCGTTCATGAACAGCATGACATACGCACTCAATAACGTTGATACGGGACTTGTATCTACTGCAACTCGCGATGCCGAGATGGACGGCGTCAAGATAATAAAGGGCGAATACGTGGGTATCCTCAATAAGGAGATAAGGATATCTGCTATCAACAAGCTCGATGCGGCTGTTAACCTTCTCAAAGGTTACGAAGACATCAACGACAAAGATGTACTCACAGTCTTCTACGGAAAGGACGTATCCGAAGAAGAAGCTTCAGTACTTGAAGATCTGCTGTGTTCGGAATTCCCGCTCCTCGAGATCGGTATAGTTCCGGGCCTTCAGGATGTGTACAGCTTTGTAATGGCAATTGAATAATTTGAATTAAGATTGGGGGAATATCTTATGAAAAAGATCTTGCTTGACACCTACGGTGCCGATCTCGGCGAGGAAGAAATCATCAGCGGCGGTATCGACGCACTCATTGCAATCCCCGAACTTTTTATTGAATTCTACGGAAACAAGGATCTCATCAACTTCCTTTTGAGCAGCTCGGGAGTTGACGAATCCCGCTGGTCTGTCGTAGGTTCTACGGATTTCATCACTAACCACGATAATCCTATGGACATCTTCAGAGGAAGAAACGAGTCCTCCATGGCCATGGCCTTAAACGGCATCAAGAATGACGAAGAGGCTCTGGGACTTCTTAGCGCCGGCAACACAGGCGCACTGATGGTAGGTTCCATAGCAAGGATCGGTCTTAAGCAGGGCTTATCCGCTCCTGTTCTTTGTTCCCTCATCCCGGGTCCTGAGAATAACACCTGGACTGCACTTTTGGACTGCGGCGCTCACCTTACGCCGTCTGCTTCCGATCTCGTATTGTTCGCGAAGCTTGGCTCCGAGTTCTACTCATCCAGGTTCAACAATCCGTCACCTCGTGTAGGACTTCTCTCAGTCGGTTCCGAGAAGAGCAAGGGTAATGCCTTAACTCTCGAAGCTCACAGGCTCCTTTCCTACTCCGACCTCAACTTCATCGGTAACGTTGAAGGCTGCGATGTTCAGAACGGTTCCTGCGAAGTCATCACCACAGACGGTTTCTCCGGAAATGTTCTCATCAAGGCAATCGAGTCTGCCGGTATGGCCTGCGCGAAAATGCTCGGTTCCAAAGACCCTGCCCTCTACTCCAGGATGGAAGCAAACTTCAACTTCACAGAACTTGGCGGTGCGTACTTCCTCGGTATCAACAGAACAGTCGTGAAGATGCACGGTGCAGGTAACAGAAGAACAGTTCTCTCCTGCGTAAAGCAGTTGATCGGCTGATGCAATTAAACTCAAAAAACAACAGGGGCTGTGAAATGATCACAACCCCTGATTTTTTATAGTTTGATTATTTGATCATCCTCTGTCGATCGCGTAACTCTGACAGATCTCCGTGAACTCTTTCGATTTAACGAACTCGTTGAAAACGTCTTCTTTTGTCATTCCGTTCTTCATGTTGTTAAGCCAGAAATTCATTCCGTCATCATCTGGTTCACGACCCATGAAAGTCCTGTACATTCTCGTCAGAAGTTCCTTGTTATCAAAGTTATGATCGTTGAACTCCTTAGAGAAGAAGAATTCATGAGCTGCCTGTTTACCCGTAAGTTCGAGGTTCGTGAGACCAAGACTCCAGAAGTTGAGACCATCAGTCTCAGGATCTCTTCCGAGACACTCGGTGTAAAGTCTTGTTGCAAATGCTGTTGCGTTCTTAGAAGCAACCGTTGCTTTTGCTCTTGTAGCACCTGACTTAACACCATAGGATGCACAGACGTTACACCATTCTTCTGAGTTGATGAAGCAATCTACTACAGAATCTCTTCCCTGTGTCTTAAGGCAGTTCATCCAGAAGTTGAAACCATCAGGATCATTAGCTGCGTCTCTGTCAAAGAATGTCTTATACAAAACTTTAAGGAACTCTTCATCGCTCAAGTTTCTATCTTTGAACTCTTTACTAAGGAGGAACTCATTGGCACACTGAGCACCATTAAGATCTCCGTTACCTACATGCTCACACCAGAATGCTTTTCCTTCAGGTTCGGACGGGCGGTTCAAAGCTACTGTATAAAGTCTTTCAACAAAATCCTCGAAAGACTTTTCAGATTCTTTCGGAGGAGGTGATGGAGGAGTTGTTGGAGTAGCTGTCCACTTAGCATAGAGTGTGATATCTGCTGTTGCCTCTGAATCGAAATCATATGCTTTAGTGCAAGCAGAATCTGTATACCATCCACCGAATGCATAACCGGCTGCTATTGGATCAGCAGGTTTAGTTGCCTTATTGCCATAAACAACTGTCTGTGCGACAGGTGCAGTGCCGTTTCCGTTTGTATTGAAAGTAACAGTGACAGATGACTTTGAGACTTCTACCGGTGTACTGGCACAATCTGTAACCTTATCGCCGTTAATATCTTCTGCAATTAAATACACATGGTAGTTTATTCCCCAGTCAGCTGCATTAAGATCTATTGAAGAGAGATCAAAGGAACCATTATATGCACCATAGTACTTAATGTTAGAATCGCTTGCATTCCAGGCACCATCAGTGATCAAGAGTGATAGCTGATCCGCATTACCTGTAGCTTTGCAGGAAAATGTTGTTCCACTCAATGAAACTGAACCTGCATTAACAGAAAGACTATCATCAAGGATGGTAAGTTTATAAGATGAACCTACTTCTCCCATAGCGCCGTCGATTGTAGTCGAAAACAGGATTTTGTCGAGACTGACATTTAAAGCAGGCGCAACGCCGAATGAGGAATAGACTTGGACACCAGACAGACTACCGTCTCGAGAAATACAGCCTGCAAGGTAAGGGTCATAGTACTTTTCAGCGGAGCGAATCCACATACGTAAGTCCCATTCTCCTTTTTTTCTGCTTACACTGATATCATTGGTGAAACCATAACCATAAGCAACATTAGATATCTCTTCCGCATCGAGAATAAAAATCTTTTCGCCGGAAAGCGCGACATAATAACCATAACAATCTCGTGTTCTAACAGCGACCTGACCTGGTCCGTCACCTACAACCAGACGGTGTTCCGCTGCTGTACTTGATGCAATCACAGTCTGCTCTAATCCTGTAAAAGAACCGCCTGTCAGAAATTCATCATTGAGGTATGTTCTCAGGTCACTGCTCGACCACACTTTGGAATCATTATCAAATTCTCGATCAAACAGTACTGAATCACTTTCCAGAAACAGTGTTGTTCCCCCATACGCTGTTGTGTTAGGCGCCAATACTCGAAACTTTATTGGGTTTTCGTTATATGCCCCATAATAGACATAACTTCCTAACCATGCCGCATCATCACTTTCTGGAGCAACTGGTGCTGCAATTTTGGAAGTGCCAAGACATGTATTACTTTGACTCTTGACCACATCCGCTAGCACTGCATCTTTGCCAATAATCTTCGGAATGAGTGACACACTCATAGTAGCAACTACAATAGTTGCCATCAGTTTTTTAAGCTTTTGTTTCATATATTATCCCCTTGAATTTTTTTGTTCTCGAAAACAAAAAGTGCAACCTGCTCAAAAACAAATCGCGTTACGCTTTATACAAAAGCAAACAGACATAAGTTTGACTCACTATCTGACTGATTGTCCGTCTGAAGTTTATACCTACCAATATCTTCCCTTTGCAATTCGAAAACTTCTTTGACATTTGCATTATCTCACATTCATTAGTTTCCTGCAAAAGAAAAAACTGAAGGACTATCTTTCCTTGTTGATGTCCCTGTACTGGGATACGTGCATTCCTTTTCGAAAATAATATTCGACAGGAAGAAGCGCACAGACAACGATGGCAAGGGCGACAAACAAAGGCATCCACGAAAACAGGAAGTGAAGGATGGCGACGCCCGCCGTGTAGATCGAATATCTGAATATCGAATAGACTATGCTTCGTAGACCGTCGTTATACTTGAAACGGCGTAGCACGATGAATCTGTAGAAGATGACGCTTATGAAAGTACAGCCGATGCCGAATCCCGGAACATGCAGGAAGAACAGTTTGTATTTTAGAAGGAACGAGATGATGAGCATCAGTCCGCTCCAGGTGATGACGGCCGCGAATGAAGGCCATGCCGTGGAGAACAGTCTCCTGTAGATAAGGATCGTGTCCCTTACAGGGCTAAAGTGGGAGTCCTTGTTGTCATCGATGTAGATGGCTTCTATCGGGATCGTGGTGATCGGGATGGACTGCTTGTCTGCGTAGAACAGCACATTGAGCTCATAGTCGTACTTGTTGCCGCGGACTCTCGAGAGCCAGTCAACGTCTTCGATCGTGAAGCCGCGAAGGCCGGACTGATTATCGGTAAAATAGTGACCCGTGAGGATCGTATAAACGAACTTGGAAAGGTCGTTTCCGAACCTGGAGCGGAACGGGATCTTGCCTTTACGGATACGGACGGTAAGAACGAGCCTGGCGTTGTTCTCCAGTTCTGCCCTTACCTTATCGATATCTTCCACGCGATGCTGTCCGTCAGCATCGGCGGTGATGAAGATCTTACACTCAGGGAAGAATTCCTTGATGCGGGAGATACCGTGCTTCAGCGTCGCACCCTTGCCCAAGTTCTTCTCATTGGCTATTACGTTGGTATTGGGATATAAGGCGACCTTATCGAAGATATTCTTATACTTCTCGCCGCTGCCGTCGTCTATAACAAGAACGCCGTAGCCCTTGAAAGACAGGGTCTTAACGAGCTCGACAAGCTTATCGTTCGGCTCATAGGCGGGAATGACGACAACGCACATAGTGGTCTCCTAACTTCAATAACTCTTTGTTGATTATCGCACACTTTCGTCGATAAAGGAAACGATGTCATCCATCAGCGCATCATCCGTAAGGATGTCCACATGTCCGTCCTTGCCCGGCGTCTTATTAAGGATGTAGTCGACTTCATCATTCACATCATTCTTCTCGATCTCATCCTTGTGCGAATATACGGAGTAATCATCTACCGCGATCTTCTTATCCTCGGCACCGTGAACGATGAGCGTCGGGATCGTTGTCTTATTAAATGCATCTACTGCATCAGCATCAACATAATCCTTATCGAAAAGGACCAGCTGATAAAGATAGAGCATCGGATAGTTGGCATAAGCGAAGTTTCCCATCATATCGACTGCAGGCTCCATGATGCCTTCCATGGCACTGTTGATGCCTCCGACAGATACGATAGCATCTGCCTTATGTCCGAACAGCGTTACGCTGCATACGGAGTAGCCGCCTCTGCTGTGACCGAACAGTGCTATCTTGCC
>JAGCGK010000001.1 GCA_017649645.1 Clostridiales bacterium
CTTTTGTCATTCCGTTCTTCATGTTGTTAAGCCAGAAATTCATTCCGTCAGTGTCAGGTTCACGACCCATGAATGTCTTATACATTCTCGTAAGAAGTTCTTTGTTATCAAAGTTGTGATCATTGAATTCCTTAGAGAAGAAGAATTCGTGAGCTGCCTGCTTACCAGTAAGCTCAAGGTTGGTGAGACCAAGACTCCAGAAGTTGAGACCTTCAGTCTCAGGGTCTCTTCCGAGACACTCGGTGTAAAGTCTGGTTGCAAAGGCTGTAGCATTAGCCGATGCTATAGTTGCCTTGGCTCTTGTAGCACCTGACTTAACACCAAACGAAGCACATACGTTGCACCATTCTTCAGAATTGATAAAACAATCAACAACTGAATCTCTTCCCTGTGTCTTGAGACAGTTCATCCAGAAGTTGAAACCGTCAGGATCGTTTGTTGCTTCTCTGTCGAAGAATGTTTTGTAGAGAATTTTCAGGAATTCTTCATCGTTCAGGTTTCTGTCCTTGAACTCTTTACAAAGGAGAAATTCGTTAGCACACTGCGCACCGTTGAGGTCTCCGTTACCGACGTGAAGACACCAGAATTCTTTTCCTGTAGACTCGGATGGACGGTTAAGCGCGACAGTATACAAACGCTCAACGAAGTTTTCGAAAGTTCCTCCTTCAGAAGAGACTGCAACAGAAACTGCTGTCGGTGCTGCCGTCGGACTACTTGCAGGAGCTTTTGTCGATGTCGGAGTGTCAATTGAGTTTTCTTCTTTTTTATCCGTTATTATCGATGCGTCATTTGTAATGACCTTGTATGTTCTCTCGTTATGCGTGATGACGGAAGGAACAGTGTCAGCGATGCCGTTTACCAGGATAACCTGAAGGCCGCTTGCGTCGTTTATATCGTTGGCGATGAAGTAGAGATTTCCGTCTTTTTCGATATAACCGGAAGAATAATCATAGCGTCCCTGATCGAAGGCGTCATAAGGAGCCTTCGGGGCAAGGTTCTCATGATACAGATTGGGCAATGAGAAGTAATTTTCCGAGGAACAGTTGTACCACTTCAAAGAACTGTTGTGATCATCGTTGGTGACATCAACCAGATACCATATACCGTGAAGTTCAATGAGATTCCACCTGTGGTCCGAGCCCGAACAGCAGATGCAGTTATTTCCGAGCCTGTTCATCAGCGCCTCAAAAAGAAGTGCGTAACCCGAGCATATCGTCGACTTTTTGGTCAGGGCCTCGTAAATAGACTGATCACCGCCTATACCGACAGAATAGATGTACTGAAGATTCTCACATATCTTGTCGTGGATGATCTTTTCCGCTTCTTCGGGCTTGGCATTTGCCGGGACAAAACTTAAGTACTCATCCAAAGCATTTCTTACTTTGGCCTTCTCCTGCTTCCACGTTTCCCTGTCGGAAAACTTCTGGAAGATCATCAGTCTCATCTCCCTGTAGTAATCGTCGGCATACATGAAATTAATATATGATGTCAGAAAAAAATACTGCGGATTACTCTCGAAAAAGACGTCAAATACAGCTGAGGCAAGATTGACATCAGAATCAGGATTTGAAGTGTCTCTATAGCTTATCTTAAGACCTGTGATATCCACTACGATCTCATACATGGACCCGAATTCATCCTTATGAGCTTCGGTCATGTCCAGGAGAAAATCCATGCAGGCTTTATCAAGCCGCTCGTAGAGTTCTTTTTCTCTTCCGGTAAGTCGGTTATAGTAATAATCTGTCGAAAAAGATCGCCAGTAAGCTTCCTCATCGGAATACGCAAGAACTTTTTGTCTTGGAATAATAAGGATTCCCGTAACGAAAAAAATCACTGTCAAAAAGACAGCTATAAAACGTCTCATTCTCATAAAGTTATCTCCCATAAATCTGAGACTAAGTATATCACATAAAAAAACTGCCCCGAGAGGGGCAGTTTGTGATCTTTTTCGAGAGAAAAGAGATTACTCGTTTACACCACCTGCAGAAACACCTGAAATGATGTATCTCTGGAGAAAGCAGTAAACGATGATGATAGGTACTACCGAGATCGACAGACCAAGGTTAACGGCACCCATATCCGTGTAACGGTCACCGTACAAAGCTGCTACCATCAAAGGCAATGTCTTTGTCTCACTCGTAACGAGGAGGATCGAAGGAGCGAAGAAGTTGTTCCATGATCCGAGGAATGAGAAGATCGCCTGTGTGGAGATAGCCGGCATCATAAGCGGCAAGCAGATCCTGTTGAACGTAAAGAACTCGTTCGCACCGTCGATACGCGCTGCCTCGATGATCTCAAGAGAGAGAGAAGAATCGAGATACTGCTTGATGAAGAATACAGTAGCAGGAGCAGCGATCGCAGGAAGGATCAAAGGCCACAAAGTTCCGAGAAGGTTCATGCTGTGCATGAGTCTGTAGAAACCTGTGATGTTAACTGCAGAAGGAACCATCATAACGCCGACGATCATTGCGAAGAGCGGCTTTCTTCCCTTGAAGTCGTAAACCTTGATACCGTAAGCGGTAAGTGCTGAGAAGTAAACAGAAAGTGCTGTGGAGGAAACAGAAATAACGAATGAGTTTCTGAAACCAACTGCAAAACTGAATGTCGCACGGTCTACGAGAGAGTGATAGTTCTTAACTGTCTGTCCGATAAGATTACTGAAGTTAGGCCAGATCTTAAGGGATGTTGTGATCGTGTAAGTATCCCATGTTGCATTCGTGATCATGTATGCAAACGGAATTATAGCGAGGATAGAGAAGAATGTAACGACTACATAAACAAGTGCTGAGTAAGCAGCTCTTGCAGCCTTCATACTCTTCATCTTCTTCTTAGGAGCAGGAGCACTTGTCTCAACTGTCTCTTCAGCAGTTTCAACCTTATCTGAAACAGCCTTCTCTGTTGTCTCTACTGCTTCTTTTGTCTCTGAAACAGTATTCTCAACAGCCTTAACTTCTTCTGCATTTTCAGCAGCCTGATTCAGTTTTTCTTTGTTATCAGCCATTTTTCTTTGCTCCTTTCTTTGCTAATTTTTTTGCCGCAGCAGCATCCTTGTCTCTCATGATGTAGAAGACAATGATCGAAAGGATTGTTGTTGTGATAAAGAGCAATACGGAAGTAGCACATGCAATACCTACGTACTTATGGCTTGAAGTTCCGAATGCCATGCTGTTGATATACATAAGAACCGTTCTTGTGGATCTGATCATCGTACCGTTAAAGTTGATACGCGGCGGGTTCTGGTTGATATACTGCGGAATATCGAACATCTGGAGACCACCGATCATGGATGTGACCAATGTATAAAGAAGGATCGGTCTAAGAAGCGGCAATGTGATCTTAGTATATGTCTGGTAAGAGTTAGCACCGTCGATCTGAGCGGACTCATAAAGTGATTCACTGATGGAAGTGATACCTGCGATCAAAGTGATCATCGTGTTACCGTACCACATCCAGAAGTTGATGAAGCAGATGATGAATCTTGTTGCCCATGCACTCTCGAAGAAGTTGTAACCCTTAGCTATGCCCAATACGTTACGCAGGAACAACTGGGAAGCTGAACTTGTACCACCTGAAGAGTACATGAAGATCTTACGGAAGAAGACAGCGATCGTAACTGAGGTGATAACGTTAGGAAGGTACATCATAGCCTTCATGAAGTTAAGACCCTTAAGCTTGATCTTCTTATCTGTAAACCATGCGGAAAGCAGGAGTGCGAGACCGATCTGCGGAATAAAACCGATTACCCAGAGAATAGCTGTGTTAACAAACGATCCGACAACCGTATCCAATCTGGATTTACTGTTGAAGATCTGTCTGTAGTTTTCCATTCCGGAGAAGATATAGAATCTGCTGGAATCAACCTTGGAGAGGATACCTGTAGGATTACTGATATTCTCTTTTGCCTCAGTGATGCCGTTTTCTACTCTTCTCAAAGCCTCGTAAGCTTCCTGTGTAGCCTTCTTGTCGCCTGTAGCCTTGGCAGCTTCATATGCAGCCTTAACATCAGCGAGCTGAGCGTTGTTCTCATCTAGCTGCTCCTTAGCCTTCTCGATGTTAGCCTGCTTACGCTCATTATCAAGTCTCTCATAAGATGCAAAGCTCAATGCATCAGCAAGACCCAAAGTACTCTTAACCTGACGATACTTCTCGATGTCGACCGTACCGTCATAAGAGATCATTGCATAGATGTTGATACCGAGGTCTGCAAATCTCTCAGGAGATCCGCCCTCGGATGTAAGCTCACCGAAGTTCTTGATAGCGGAGATCTGTGAAGCAGCAGCAATTGCAACGTCACTGGTCTCATACTTTGTATCAATGTATCTTCTGTAAGCAAGGAGCTTGTTGGAAAGATAATCGTCAGACTCAACGATCTCATCTCCGCTTCTTACGAGCGGAACGATATTGATGATACCTGCAGCCTGAAGTGTCTTAAGGTCTGCATAGAGCTGCTCTTCACTGTCGTGGAGATCCTTCTCGCCCTTGCTGTATGCATCAAGTTCTGAATAAGAGTTAAGTGAGTTGATCGTGTCTTTCCAAGAGTTTTCGATAAGGAAAGATTCAAGATCGCTCAAGAAAGATACAGGGATGTTGGAGTTGATCTTATCCTCTGCGCCTTCCTCAGCAAAATCGATCTTTGTCTTGTCGAGTGTGTAACATGTGTAATAGAAAGAAGGATCGGTAATCGATATCTTACCGTCCGATACAGCCGCAAAGTAGGACTGTACTGTGTAATCTCCCTCAAGGTTGCTCGTAAGATATCCGGAAAGGTAATCCAACAAAGCAAGCTGAGCAGGATTGAATTCTGTTGAATCAAGTGAAGCTACGAATTCGGTATAAGCTTCGCTCTCAAGGAATGATGCCTCTGTCATAGCATCTTCGCTCTCAGTTGAGGACTCCTCATCAGATGCGGAAGAATCAACGATCGCATCAAGTCTTGTCCTGATGTTAGCGAGAGCCTTCATATTCATCATTGTCTCATTCTTATAACCGCTGAACCAAGTAACGAGTTCGTCATAAGGTTCGCCCATAAGAAGTGAGAAATCTTTGTTGTCGTAAGCATTTTTAACCGCGTTTGCAGTCTCTACGGAGTATTTCTCTTCACCGTCATTGAAGCTTGCATATTCTACGATAGCCTTAACTCCGTCTTCGTTGAGCGGATCCAATGAATCGGCATTGTTCTGATACTTATCGAAATACTCTCTAAGTCTCTTATAGCTTTTTGAATCTACGCCTGTACGGTTATCGAAATCATCCGAATAAAGGTCGTTAAGATTCAAATATCTGTCATAGAAAACATCCTTGTTGTCAAAGCCCCAGAACTTTGAGGTAGTTCTCTTCATGTTGCTGGCGCTGTAAATAAACGTTGTAAGAAGAGGATAAAAACTGAATATCAGATATGCGATGATAAACGGAGTTACGAAAATATAACCCCACTTTGAATAACTAACTCCTCTTCTACGGCGAGCAGTACTTTTAGCTGTGCCTCGTGCCATCTTTGTCACTCTCCATAATATTATTGCCCAATATTAACAAAGTAAAACGGGGCAGGGTTTTGCCCTGCCCCGCATCAGAAACTTTTAGTCTGTAATTAAAGGATTACAATCCAGCAGCTTCCTTAGCCTCTGTCTTGAATGCAGCCTCAGCATCAGCGATTGTCTCGTAATCACCGGAGCAGTAAGAACCTACTGCAGAGGAGAATGCATCGTTGATAGGACCATCGTTTACACCGATTGTGGAGTAGTCGATACCCTGAGCAACGTCAAAGAGGATTGTGAATGGGTTCTGTCCGCCGAGCCACTCGAGACCGAAGGAAGAATCCTCAGCGATAGCCTGCATGATGGATACGGAGTTAACGTACTCACCCTTGGATGTAGCCATATCCTTGAGGTTGTCCTGGTTGATACAGAGATCAGAGATGATCTGACCAGCGTCAGCCTTCATGTCACATGTCTTGGATGCCATCATCCATGTACCACCCCAGTAGTAATCTACAGGAGCCTTTACAACACCCCAGTTACCATATGTTGGGTTCTCAGGGTTAGACATAGCAAGTGAGAAACGGCCGAGCCACATTGGTCCCCAGAAAGAGAGAACCTTGTCATTGGAAGCGTTACCTGTCCAGTTGTCGTTCCATTGACCTGTCATGAATGTAAGATCCTCATCATAGAGTGTCTTAGCAAAGTTGAAGTACTCTTCCAAAGCTGGATCGATAACGATATCGCCATCTTTTACCCAAGCCTGTGTACGTGTGTTCTGGTAAGGCTGCCACATATCCTCGATAGCGGAGAGAGCCTTAACTTCACCGTTGGAAGCTGTGTTGATGTCCTGAGCTGTCTTAAGGAATGCATCCCATGTTGCGAAGTAAGGAGCAACATCTTCCGGCTCGGAAACACCGAGGTACTCCTGAGCAACTGTTCTGTTGTAGAAAACAGCAGCAGGGTTAGCCTGCCATGCGAGACCCTTGATAATGCCCTCATCATCGTCAGAGAAGTTGAGTGTGTAAGCATACATATCTGTAAGGTCAGCATAGTCGATTCCGAGATCATTTACCGGAATTGTGTTGTCAGACTGAATGTAACGCTGTGTCCAAGATGCGTCTGTAACATAGAGGTCAGGAGCCTGGTCACCGGATGCCAAAGCATTCTCGAGTGCTTCCTGATAAGCCTGCTGGTTACCACCACCTACGTTCTCGTAAGCGATCTCAACGTTGGAGTACTCTTTAATGTAGTCACCAACCTCATCGTTCCAGGACCATACCAAGATAGGATCTGTACCCTCGTTTGTAGCGTCTGCTGCACCGAGATCTGTGAATCCAGCCAAAGAACCGCTCTCATCAACAGGAGCCTGCTGGTCATCAGACTGCTGTGTGTCGTCGCCGTTGTCAGCAGGAGCTGCTGTTGTAGCAGCTGTTGTTGTAGCAGCTGTTGTCTCAGATGTGCTGGAGTCGTCACAAGCAGCAACTACACCAAGAACCATTGCCATGGAAACGCCCAAAGCAATAATCTTCTTCATCTTCATTGTTTTTGCCTCCTCATAATTTAAGGTTTATTGTTTGCCCATTTGGGACCTAAATCCACTTACGCTACCCGACTGGTAACGTGATCCGTCTGCCTGGGGGCGCAATATCCCCAAAACACGGATTCTTACAAGCGAAGTTTACAACAATTGAGTGCAACATGCAACATTTTTTTGTGCGTTTCGTATGCCGCAAAATGTTTCGCTTTGTACAATTCGTACAAATTTCACAAAAAAGCAACATTAAAAGTCCTGTTTTGCCCTGTTTTAAGCGAATCGTTTTTCGATTTTGCACAAAAAAATGAAAAAGCAAAAATGTAAAATTAATAGCTCATGGAATTGAAAGTTTCTATTATTTTTTGAGCAGTCTGGCTCTCGGAATTGTCCTTTTCATAGAATCCCGTATCGGTTATGAGACCGCTTGTTACAACTATGATAAAAGGTCCGTTTACACTGTCGATCTTGATGGTCTTCAATTCAGGTTCATTCATCAGAAGTTCACCTGTTTCTTCGTCATATGTGAAGAACATTCTCTCTGAAGTTTTCATATCCGGAAGCTTCTCCTGAAATTCCTTCCAGTCAACGTTGGAAAGATCTCTCACCTGAGACTTATATGTATATGTTAATTCTCCCGTTTTAACGGCATTTTTATATGCATCTGATTCTGTATCCAATTCGAAAATATCGAACCTTGTCACGATAGACATGGATTCCGTAATATCTTCAGAATAGACCCTGAAACTTGTGTAATTGATTATGTTCGGATCTTCGGAAACTTCGGCATTAAGTTCTGCCTGAAGTTCCTCATCGAAGTACCAGCATTCACCGTCAAAAGTAGTGATCCTGTTGGTGGTGTCAAACCAGTTTTTTACCACCTGGTCTTCATTCATATATGTTACGACATCTTCGAAAAGCATTCCCGTGGCATCATGGATCTCTTCCGGTTCAGTCTCAGTTTCAACTACGACCTCATCAGCCACCAGATTATCAAGCACCTGGAACTGAATCTGGGCAGAACGATCAAAGAGACCTCCGCTCACTCCTGCCGGATCGGTAGTCTCCTCTGTTCCTGATTTACAAGAAACTGAAAATATAACGGACAATATCATCATGAGAGATACTGCCACCTTAACACCACTTCTATTTTCCATACGGGTACATTTTACCCTCCACCAAAAGTTTATGCAAATTTGACATTTGCAAAATTCGGTGCCAATTCACTGGTTAAGTTGGTGAAAATGAATAACTGTCAGCCTCCGAAAGACATAAACGCGTCTACGATAGCCTGGCCTCTCTCATTATCGGCAGAGAAAGTCTCGACAGCCTGACCGTCAGGATCGATACCGCTGTGGATAACGATAACGAATCTTCCGTTAAGTCCGTGGATAGGAAGATTGACGCTTATCGTGTCAGGATTCATTACCGGATTGCCGCTCGCATCATATGAGAAAAGAAGTCTTTCTGCCGTTGTCATATCATGATACTCAGCAAGATATTTCTCACTGTCGAATCCGTCATAATCGCGGAAAGGAACCTTCATATCAAATTCGATCGCACCGTTCTGCTGAACGTAGCTGTAGTAAGTGGATTCCTTATCGATCTCGAAGATCTCAACGTAAGTTACTTCATCTACGATCTGATCAGTTGAAGAATAGTAGATATGGAAAGAAGTATAGTTCTTGATCCTGTCATCTCCCGAGATCTCTGCATCGCAGATCTTCTGAAGTTCCGGGATATCATACCAGCACTCACCTTCAAAACCGTCAAGGGAACTCGTCTCAGAGAACCAGGTCTTGATGGCATCACTATCCTTCATATACGCGACAAGATCCATGAATGTGAGGTTATCTGACGCACCTTCTCTTGTAGCATATGTGGTCTTTGTTCCGTCAGAAGAACCGGTGCCGTCACTTGATGCCGTTACATCACCGCCCTGCTGACTTCCTGAAGGCGCAGCGGTTTCCTTGGTCGAGGTATAGTTACATGCAGTGAGAAGAAATGCCGCTGCAAGTAATGATGCCAATATCTTAAGTTTCATTAATTCCTCCGTTATCAGCCGCCGAAGACAGATAAACCGTATCTGTTAAGGTAAGGTTCTACCTCTTCGATCGCTATATGCTCCCTGTAGAAATTACCATCGGAGATCATCCATATCATGAGTTCCTCATCCGAATCAGGCGCGAGCATGATAACATCATATTCTTTTGGAACATCTTCGTCAAACTCTTGGAGCATCAGCTCGATGAGAGCATCAGGATCGCTCGTAACATCGTAGAGTGTTACCCTTGAAGCCGTATACATATCAAACATCTCGAGCTCGTTTTTGATGTCAGTATCCTCGCCCATGGATGCCTCATAGTTCATCCTTACGGCGATGAGCCTGTCATTATACTTATACTCGTAATTTACTTTTACGCTGCCCTGGTAAAGGATCTCTTTCGTAAGGTCGTACTCAGCCTGAGCCTCATCACAATATCTTCCGTAGATGCCCTCTGCTTCCTTGTAAAAACCGTTCAGGATGAGGTTGACCGAATTTGCGGGAACATCATTATTGTCCATTGATATCAGGAGTCTTTTCCCCTCGAAAACAACAAACTCGTTGTCCTCAAGTCCGTAGTTCTCTCTGAAATCCTCTTCTTCAACTGTAAAGCCTTCGATTATCTCATTATCGATAAGCTCCGAGAAATCAACCCTTGCAACTGGCTCAGCCTCCGGCGTCGGAGAAGGAGTAGGCGTTGCAGTCGGAGTCGGTGTTGCTGTCGGAACAGGAGTCGTCTCTTCGATCTGTGTCTCCTCAGGCACAGTCTCAATAGGAGCAGTCGTAGCTTCTGTCTCTTCCTGCTCGAAAACTTCCTCTTCGGCTTTATTACCCGACACGATATCGGCAAGCTTTTTGGTGTCCCTCGCAAGTCCCTCTTTATCCACCTTATCGACCGCACATGACACTAAGATCAAAGTTGAAACCATCGCGATAACTATAGCTTTAGTTCTCTTCAACATAAGACACCTCCGACTTCACCCATAAAAAACCCGCAAAAAACGGGAAGTAATCACTATGATTATACTTCCCGCTTATGTGACTAATATTTCATTATCGAGTCATTTCAATGGCGACTTCATCAGGGATCTCGTCCTCATTCGGTTCTTCTTCGACCTGATCTAATTTTCCGCCCGGTTTTCGAAGTCTCAGGATCATGATTATGATACCGATGATCAGAAGGACTATTCCGACCAGCAAAGCAGCCTCCATAAGGAACAGCCTCTGTGTGGCAAGGATGGATGCCTTTTCCCAGTACGGGAACTCGTATCCGGTGGTCTTGTTTTCGAATTCACCTACAGGCATATTAAGGTCATAGACCTTGTCTACCCTGAATCGTCCGGTGTTGCTGACGACCCTGTATTGAGGCTCGTTCATGTTATAACCCGGCAGCGCATTGATGATGTCTGTCTTTGCTACGCCGCGGACTGCTTCCGGAAGCATAGCTTCATAACATGAGACAGCGATCGGAGAACCTACCGGTGTGCTTCCGTCTTCGCCCGTTCCCATATCACCGGAGAAATATCCTTTTTGAGAGAGCTCATCGACAGTACTGAAATAACAGAATACTCTAAGAGTCTCCGAACCCGTGATCCTGTCGATCTTGGTCTTCTTCTCACGGACTACTCCGACGATCGTCATATCTTCGCCCAGGATCTGGATCCTCTGACCGGATACAGAATAGGATTTGAAAAGAGTCCATGCGAGCTCGTCATTGATAACGATCTGGTTAGGATCGCTCTCCTCAAGAGGAAGGAATCCGCCGTCCAGATACTCGAACGGATGGAATGACTGGAAGTCTCCTCCGACAGCAACGACCTCAGCTTCAAAATCCTTTTTTGCCGACTTATTCTCACCATTGATCATCATCCACTTGGTGTAGCTTCCGTTTGCCTTGAAAACAGTGGAATAGCAGTCGTTCCAGCCTGTCGGTTTAACTTCTGTCGACGCCTTCTTCTTGATCGTCTTTCCCGAATCGACCGTACCCTGAAGTTCTTTACGGATATCCGTGATCTCTTTCTTCGAGAGTGACTGGTTCTCACCAAGCGGCACGATAGGAGCATATATATCAGTCCTGTTTCCCTTCGCGAAAACACTCAGCTGACGGTACTCGGTCTTGCCGCCGTTTTTCCAGTACTCGGCCATGTTCTGATCTTTTCTGGCACTAAGCGTCCCGAATATCATTACAGACATAGAGATAATAAGTCCCAATGCTATAAGGATGACCCAGAAATGCGCCGTCAGGACAACATTTTTGAAGGTCTTACCGGTGGACTTTCTGATGTCACGCCAGTAATCCTTGATCCAATTGATTATACCCATCAGGCGTCACTCCTTCTTGCTGTAATCCTGAAGTCTTACGCGGTCACCGTCCTTAAGAGGTTCTTCGCTTCGTGTAACGTACTGATACTTGGAGTCAAGCTTTCCGTCGCCCTTTGCCTTGATCGCGGATCTTGCTCCGTCAGTAGCCTCGACTTCAACCTCGATCTTCTTTACTGTGTACTTTGTTCCGAGAGGAGTGTTCTTCTCTACAAGTGCATAAACAAAGTCGCCTGTGTTATCTGTGATAACTGCGCTGCTTGGAACGATATTATCGTAGTTCTTGTTTGACTGACCTGCGATTACGACGATCTCTTCACCCGGATAGAGTGTCTCAGCAAATACCTGACACTTAACTACTCTTCTGTCTCTTGGAGAAGCCTTGTCAGGCTTGATGGAAATGATAACGACCTTGTCGATTCCGTGTGTGTCACACTCCAATTCCATTCCCTGGTAGAAAGACTGTGATTCGTCTGTTGAGAAATTGAACTCGACTGTACACTCGATATCTTCCCAGTTAGGCATTACGGAGAACAGAACGTCACCTTCGTGGATAACGTCATCCTGATTAGCACGGATGTTTGTCATGACACCTGTCTTAGGAGATTTGATCTCAACTGTGTTGATGCTCTCTTCCATCTCCTTGATCTTATCTTCGTAATCCTTGATCTTCTTGTCGTTCTTAGCTTTTGCATCAGCGTTCTTCTCATTGGTGATGCCGGCATTTACCTCAGCATCTGACAGATCCTTCTGAGCATCTGAATAACTCTTGTTTGCCTTATCGAGAGCCTTCTTTGCATCCTCCTCGTCAAGGAGCTGGCTTGCAGAAGTGATCGTGCCCTGAAGTTCAGCGATGTCACTGTCGAGCTCGGCCTTTTTCGAGGAATTGGAAGAAAGTCTGCTCTTTGCATCCTCAAGTACTGCCTCTGCGTCAGCGATCTGACCTTCGAGATCTTCCTTCTGAAGCTCGAGTTCTTCAAGTGTGTTTGGAAGTGAAGGCTCTGTTTCCGAAGGTTCAGTCGTTGTAGGAACAGTAGTTGTAGGATCAGTAGTTGTAGGATCAGATGTTGTTGAAGGATCTGAAGGAGTTGCCGGATCTGATGTAGGAGCAGCCGTAGGCTCTGCTGTAGGTGTAGCCACCGGAGCAGCCTTAACTTCTTCGATCTTCTTTTCTACTCTCTCGAGCTGACTCTTGAGAGATGCAACTGTTGTCTCATATTCTTCTACTGTAGCAGAAGCTGCCTCGATCTCTGCTGATACTGCAGTAAGCTCTGCCTGCTTGCTCTCGAGTGAGCTCTGGGCATTAGCAATAGTGGAATCCTTCTCTTTTGACTCTGCGTAACTCTTGTTAGCAGACTCAACTGTTTCCTTTGCGCTATCAAGGAGATCCTTGTATGACTTTGTTGAGTCAGTTTTTGGTGTCTTCTCGTCGTAGTATATGCTCTTCTTGAAATCCTCGTATTCCTCTACGAGTGTATCGTAAGCTGTCTGGTCTTCTACTTCGTAGAGAGTGATTACGGACGCTCCCTCAGCCACGTTCTCGTAATCTGAAGTTGAGATCTCCTTTATCTTACGTCCCTCAAGAGACTTAGGTGCCTTGTAGTCTACCTGGTTTGAGCATACTGTGGTTCCCTTCGCGGAATTCGTGAAGGAGAGATTACCCCACTGTGCATATTCCGCAACGACCTTCGGGATCGTCGCATTCATTATCGTATTAGAGAAAAATGTCAGAAGGAGCATGACCGCCAAAAAAGTGACGATCGCTCTTATAACCCATCTTCTAGTTTTCTTCTTATCAGCCATATTACGCCTCCAATTGTGTCTTATATATCTTTGTCATTTTTTTACTTAATTCCCGAATGCGAAATACCTTCGACGAGATACTCTTCACCCCAAAGGAATATGAGGAGTGCCGGTATCATGTAAAGTGCGGAGGCCGCAAATGCTATTCCTATCTCAGCTTCGTTTATCTGCGACAGGAAAACCGATAACGGTTGTTTCTGTTCGTCGGTAAGAAGTACCAACGGCTGCTCAACCATGTTCCAATAGTCGATAAACAACAATATCGCCAGAGCAAATATAGCGCTCTTACAAGTAGGTAGTGCGATCTTGGTGAAGATCTGCCACTCTGTCGCTCCGTCGAGCTTTGCAGCTTCGATGTAGGAGGACGGTATCTGTCTCATGTACTTCGTAAGGAGGAAGCAGCTGAATGTGGAGAAGATACCCGGCAGTATGATCGCCCAGAACGAATCTATCAGGTGGAGCTTATCAGCGATCATGTAGTTTGGAACGAGCGTTACCTGGAAAGGCATCAACATCAAGATGACGTAGGAGAAGAATAAGATCTCTCGCCTTCTTTTTCGATAACGGGCAAAGCTATATGATGCAAGGGATGACACAACGAGCTGACCCAGAACGATCGGAACTACCATGATGACGGAGTTCCAGAACTTGAGAAGGTATGCAGGGCTCATAAAAAGAAGTGTCTTATACTGCTCGAGCGTAACCTTCTCAGGAACCATTCGAAGGACCGGTGTCTTATCAAGATAAGTGGCTCCCTTGTCTCCTGCGTGACCGGACAAGCTTTGGAAGATAACTCCGTAGTTGTCCTGGATCTCAGCTGAAGACATGAACGAGTTGATAAATGTATAAAAGATCGGAACGAGTGCCAGGATCGACGCGAGTATCGCAACCGCGATGCCGAGTCCCATGGCCGCCTTGATGAAGCCGTTCCTTCTCTTGAGAACCCTTCCCGCCCTCTTACGCTCTTTGGCGAAGAATGCTTCTCTTTCATCAGGCGTCATATGATCAAACTTGCTGACCGGTTTTTCGACCTGGGCAAATACCTTACGTCTGGCTTGTGTAGCAGCAAGTTTTCTTTGTTTACGTACTAATTCTTCGTTTCTGTATGTTGCCATGGCTTACTCCTCGATGTCTCCGCCGAACTTTGCCTCAGCAAAGAAGAGGAAGCCGACGATAATGATCATTACGATACACATGATGATCGCTCCGGATGAAAGCCTGGAGTAGTCCAGATGTCTGAACGCGTTGTTCATGTAATGCTGGAGCATATAAAGTGTATCGAACGGGTAGTCACCCGTCAGGAGGTAAACCTCACGGAAGATCTTGAAGGAATTGATGAGTGACATGATTCCTACGAAGAAGATCGTTGAACTTAAGTAGTGCATCTTGATGGCGAAGAATCTCTTTACAGGGCCTGCACCGTCCATTTTCGCGGACTCGATAACTTCATTAGGAATGTTATTAAGAGCCGCAAGGAACAATACCATGTTATAGCCGAGGTTCTTCCAGATGAACATGATAAGGATTACTATCTGCGCATATGATGATTTGAGCCAGTCTATCTTATCCAGTCCGAAAAGGTTCCCGAGCCAACCGTTGATAACACCGTTGTAGCTGAAGAAAACCTGCCAGATCAAAACGATGGATGCAACCGGAACCATCATAGGGTTCAAAAGGATACTTCTAAAAATACTCTTGCCAGGCATACCGCTGTTCAAAAGAAGGGCTATCAAAAGAGCCAATACGATCGCGAGCGGAACCGCTATCAATGCAAAAGTAAGAGTATTTATGGATGCGTCCTTGAAAGCACCGTTTGTAAGTACTCTGGTGTAGTTTGTGAATCCCACGAAATCAGTGTTGGTAGATGATTTCTGGAACGAGGTCTTGAGGAGCATCAAAAGCGGCATGAAGAAGAACAGGAATACTCCAAGAAGGCTCGGGAGCAAGTAGCCCGTAAATACTCCCCAGTCAAGGATCTTTCTTCTTCTGTGGAGACGCTTTTTCTGTTTGTTGAGCTCGGATCTCTTAAGCAGAACTTCTCCTCTTTGTTGTTGTTTTTCTGACATTTTTATATTACTTCCCTTGTAAATTAGTCTTCAATATTTTAACAGATGTCCACCCCGAGATTTACCCCCCGGGAATCGGATCCCGGGAGGTGTTGTTGGGACATAAAGTTTTTCGTTCTCTTTGGGAACATCTATATGACGAATGAAATCCTCATTTTGTTCCCTATTTAATCTACTGTTTCACAATTATTTCCTCTCGTCAAGTACGGTCTGAGCCCTGTTATTGATGATCTCGATAACAGAATCAAGATCTTTCTGGCCTTCAAAGAAAGGCTGGATTTCTTCGATTACGATACTCATGATCTCGTTATCACATGTTGTGATGGAGCTTGCACTCTCGATGGAAGTCTTATAAGACTCGACCAGGCCGCTGTTTGGCTTATAAAGTCCGAACATTGGGAGGTCCTCATCCGAGATAGGTGTATCAGAAGCTTCGCTGATGAGATTGTAGTAATCTGTATTGAACTTATCTGCTTCCTGAAGCTTAGTATCAAGTGCTTCCTTGTTCAAAGGATTTGCATCTGCATATCTGAGTACTTCATCACTGGACATTGTCTTAACGAATTCCCATGCACCGTCCTTGTTCTCGGACTTTGCTGAAATGGAAATGGAATCTGTGATCATTACCGCAGGACCTCTTCCGTCAGAAGAAGGAAGACCGATAACTGTGGTGTTCTCTCCGAAACGTGAATACTGTGCAAGTGTTGAGAGGCTGCCGATCGTAGCAACGTAAGCATTCTTACCGTCGTCAGGCAGACCCATTACGAGATCTTCCTCGCCGTTTTCGACATGCTCAGGGATGCTGTCCTTGAAGAAGTTAGCAAGGTCTCTGAACTCCTGCTGATCGAAGTTGACCTTTCCGTCCTTGACCATTGACTCATGGCAATTTGAAAGACACTCTTCGAAGAATTCAAGTCTTGTGTTGTCAGTTGTATATGGATCTTCGCCGTTACAAACATCAGCTACGAAAGACTTGTACTGATCAAGTGTAAGTCCTACTGCATTGGAAGGGATCGTTGTCTTGTCACAAACGATACCTGAGAATACGAATGCATTAGGGATATAGAAGAGCTTGCCGTCTTCCTTGGAAGCATCGATGATATTTGTAAAGTACTTTGATGTATCAAGTCCGTTATCTCCGCCCACATATGTTGTAAGGTCTACGAGATATTCTTCGTTGAAGAGCTCTGCATAACCTGCTGCTCCAAGGATTACGTCAGGACCGTCACCGGACATGAGTTCAACTGCAAGAGCATTGGCAAGCTGAGCTTTGCCCTGACCTTCCTTGATGCTGTCCTGCTCACTGTCTCCGGTTGTCTTTGAATCCATGTAGTCATCAACATCGTATGTAACTACTTTTGCAAAGCAATCTTTGTTTGTCTCATTGAAAACTCTGAGACCTTCAGACTCGTTGTAGCTGAGTGATGTATTAAGGTTAGCTACCTTGATGACCTTCTTGCCTTCGTTAGGATTTGAATCAGCCTTCTCGAAAGTATAGATTACGGTAGGAGCCTGCTCAAAATAGTTATCTGTCTGATAACCGGTGCAAGCCAAGATCGCGCCGCTTTCTGTAGCCGAAAGGATCTCGCCTCTTGTTGTCTCGCTTCTGTTTATGTTGCAGTCGTCAAACAAGATGAAGTCTTCCTCTTCTCCAGAAGCATTCAGCTTCTTGATACCGTCTGAATTAAGGCTGTACTCATTTCCCTCAAAGTATGTGTAATGCTTCTTAAGTATATCTGCATTAGAATCTACTTTCTGAGACTTACCGGTCTGAGGATCTACCTCAAGAGTGATCGTATCTCCGTCTGAGTATGCCTGCACGAGAAGCTTTCCTTCACCATTGCCGTACATGCTGTCAATGAACTGAACTTTATCTTTACCGATATCCTTATCGAAATCAGTCTTACTTACCTGCTGACCGTCCTTAAAGAAAACAACTGAGATGGTTTCATCACTTACCTGGAGACAGTCATAACCTTCAGCATTTACTACAGAAGCAACAAAAGCCGATTTTCCAAGATCAAGTACCTTTGGTTCACCGATGAGTTCACCTGTCTCAAGATCGATCTCTGCATATGTGTTTTCTACGTCAAAGGAAACAGCCTTTACATTCTGATTGATGTAATAGATTCCGACGCCCTTTTCGGAAGGAACGATTGATGTTACCTGAGCTACATAATCTGCTGACTTAGCAATTACATCATTCATATGAAGTGTACGGATCTCATTACCGTCTTTATCGAATTCTACGAGGTCGCTTACCAAGTATGAGTTGTAGTCAAAATTCGGATCTGTAAATGCATTTGTAGGCATCTTCTTAAGTCCTGCGTAAAGAACTACATATTTGTCTCCGCAGACCAATGGTCTGTCGTGCTGGATAAGTTCGTAATCTGCCGGGTCGTAGCTATCCTTCAAAGTAATTCTTGTTGTGTTGTACCAGTTATCGCTTGCAGAAATGACTTCGCCCTTTCCGCCCTTGTTTGTACAAGCAGACATCATTGTTCCCATTCCGAGGACCATTGTGGCTGCAAGTGCGCAAGCTGATACTTTCTTGTAGTTAATCATTTTCAGTTTTCTCCTTGATCATATAATTATCATTTTCTCGGGCGGGTCCGCCGCACCTTTGAGTCGGTGCGGCATCTGCTCTGCCCTGACTCCACGTTAATTATATGGATCACTTATTAAGAATTGTTAAAGATAGCTTTAAGACATGGTTCAGATTTCCTTATGTCTTTTACAAGTGAGATTATGGACTATTGTAAGTTCCCATTCCATCGGGTTTGCTTACAAAAACGGGTATATACATTACATTTTTGTAATTACATAAAAAAACCGCCTTGTGAAAGGCGGTCTGTGCGTTCTTTTACGCTTATAGCAGGTCTTCTCTGCCCTTTTCCTTAAGGCGGTCGACCATCAGCTTGACATCCTGGGCCTGTTCCTTCGAGCATACCAGGATCGAATCTTCAGTCTGCACGATAACAAGGTCCTTTACACCTATAGTAGTAATGATCTTATCATTAGACTTATTGAATATAACGGAATTCTCGGTATCGATGCCCTCAAATGAGCCTACAACGACGTTTTCGTTATCGTCCTTAGGAAGGACCGCATCAAGAGTATCCCAGGCGCCGACATCATTCCAGCCGAACTCTGCCGGAATACAGAAGACCTCAGATGCTTTCTCCATAATACCGTAGTCAATAGAGATCTTCTCGAGTTCAGGGTACACCCTCTCGATCGCTTCTTTTTCTGCAGGAGTTCTTAATGTATCGAAGATAGCCTCCATCTTCTCGTATGTGTCAGGAAGGTATGTCTTAAAGGCATCAAGGATTACGGATGCCTTCCAGATGAACATTCCCGAGTTCCAAAGGTACTTACCGGAGCTTATATATTCCTTAGCTACGGACTCACGCGGCTTTTCAACAAAGCGGCGAAGGTGATATACTTCGCTTCCCGGTTCAACAGGGTTCGTGGAGAAACGGATGTAGCCGTATCCCGTTGAAGGGAAAGTAGGCCAGATGCCGATAGTTACGATACGGTCTGTCTTCTCTGCCGTGTCAAATGCAAGGTCGAGAACTCTCTCGTATTCCTTGATATCTGCGATATGGTGGTCAGCCGGAAGAACTGCCATAAGGGCATCTCCGTAGAGTTTCTTCAGTGTCATTGCCGCATAGATGATACAAGGAGCGGTATTGCGCTGAACAGGCTCGATAAGGATATGGGATCTGTCTACCTCAGGGAATAATACTTTATCCATGAGTTCAGCCTGCTTCTCGTTAGTAACGATGAAGGTGTTCTCTCTTCCGATGGACTTCTCGTAGTGCTTGATGGTCTCGTTGATCATTACATCGGAGCCTGTAAGCTTAACGAGCTGCTTAGGTGTTGACATTCTTGATACAGGCCAGAATCTTGTTCCGCCGCCGCCTGCCATTATGACTGCTGTTCTTTTCATTTGTCGCCTCATTAAATGTAGTTCACGCTATTGCCTATTGCAAAGCGCTTGTTTGTTATTATACCCTATTGAAGAAATAAAAGTTCAACAAATGAGGTGTTTATGAATTACCGCTATCTTGTCGCTTCTGACATGGATTACACTCTTCTCGTAACGGGTACCGAGGTCTCCAAGGAAAACCGCAAGGCGATCAGAGAGCTTCGCGAGGCAGGCGTGGCCTTCACCCTCGCGACAGGAAGGACCTTCTACCTTGTCGGCAAGTACGTCCGCGAACTCGATATCGATGTTCCCCTCATAACCAGCAACGGCGGTGCGCTGTTTGATCCGAAGAGTTTCTCTGAGGTTTATTCCAATGATATGGATGAACATGTATTGAAAGAACTGTTCCGTCTCCTTTTGGACCGCAACATCGATTTTGCGGGCTACTCCCCTGAAGGAGTATTCTTCGCACCTAATAGCGGGAGAAGGGCATTTTTCGAGAATTACAATAAGGAAGTGCCGGATAACGAGAAGGCCAAGCTCTTTGACTTCGGTTACTCTGACCTGGAAAGGACTGATTTTCCGAGATTCAACAAGATCCTTGTGGTCGGCGCCGACGAGGATACTCTCAATTTGCTGAGGGCCAGGACCGATCTGGACTGCGCGGCTTCAACAGGCAATTTCTTTGATGTCATGAATATTGGATCTACCAAGGGCAACGGACTTATGATGCTCGCAGACCGACTCGGGATACCTCGAGAAAACACTTTTGCCATCGGCGATAACGAGAACGACCTGTCCATGCTCCTTATGGCTTCCCACTCCATTGCAATGGGCAACAGCCGCGAGGATATCAAGGCCGTCTGTGACTACGTGACTTCAAACTGCGATGAGGACGGATTTGCCAAGGCAATGCGTGAGTATGTGCTTCCGATAGTTAAACAATCTTATACGCCTCTTTGATATTAGCTTCAACAACTGCCTCTACCAATAACTTAAAGGCATCAAAATCTATGGTGTCTGTTCCTGACTTGAAGAATAATATCTCCTTACCATCTCTGTATCCATTTTGGAAATAGATACTTTCCTTTTGTACGGCTTTTGTTACGTAGTTAACATCGTTCATCATGCCCTGAATTTCTATTATAAAACATCTATTGGCTTCCTCTATGTTGACCAAAAAGTCCGGATACAAAGTCTGTCCATTAGCAAGAATGATCTTGGGCTCATACTTATATTCCAATCCCAATTCAGTAAGAATCTCAGCAATTATTAATTCATTTTTGGACCTGAAGTTTGTTCCTCTAAACATGAAGGCGGTCTTATAAGCCATAGTATTACTCTCGGGCACAGCCCTTTGATAAAAATCATTATTTAAACCTATTGGACTTTCAACTTTTATTCTGAGTCGTGTGACCTCAGGCATATTCCCCTTATAGTTAACTCTCCAATATGCTTCAAGTTCATCTATTTGTTTGTCAATTTCACGAGCCTTGTTTATTTGCTTCGCTATTCGACGTCCTTTTTCTGTATTTAGAGAATAATGATGTCTCTTTCCGTCATCACTTACAATATTATCTGGATCATCCAACAAATATACAGATTTCGCATCTGTATAACCCTTAGGAAGGAATCTTCTAAGGTCCGTAAGAAATGCTATTTTAATGTATATCGCTTCTTTACTTTTCATATTCGTAGAATAGCATCTTATCAAGGACTATAGTGTCGACAAAAAATACGAAATCTCGACAAAAACTACGAAACGATTCCGGAACTGTGCAAAAATGTTGGTTTTCTGTGTTTTATGCACAAGAAAAATTCCTTTGAACACAAGTTAGATCATAGGTATAAGCAAATCTGTGTTTTTTACACAGAAAAAGGGCAAAAAACACGGGCTTGTGTTAATTTGACCATTTTTTGAGTTTTTTACACAGGATTTATGCTTTCAGTGCCACGTCGCGCATGATGACATCAAGTCTTTGGACGATGCCTTCCCAAGTGTAGTTGTTATTAACGTATTCGATACCGTTTTTGCCCATGATGTCGCACTCGGCTTTGTGGCTTAAAAGGTAATCGATGCAACCTTCAAATTCCAGGTAGTCCGTATAGTAAAGACCCGCGTTACTCTTGAGGCAATGAGCTTCGAGAACATCACATCTGCCGTTAACAAGAACCGGACGGCTGAGCTTCATCGCTTCGAGAACAACGATAGAAAGACTCTCGAACTGTGAAGGCAGGATCAGGAACCTCGATGCTGCGATGGAATTGAACTTGTCTTCTTCAGAAACAAATCCGAGCTTGATGATGTCAGGAGCATCAGGAATCTTAACGATCTCTTTGCCTGCGAGGGCGAGCTTCAGATCGGATTCCGGATGACGGTTCTTGTACTCTCTGAAGTACTTAAAAAGTTCAGGGCAGTTCTTGTTCTCATCGATACGGCCGATATAGACCATGAGGTCGCCTTCGATGTTGAACTTCTTACGGAACGCATCACCGTCAACGTTTGAAGGGACTTCGACGCCAACGCCTCCGATTCCTTTGTTATCGAGAATGTTTCCTGTAGAGAAATATGTGTTTACGAGTTCCTTTTCTTCAGTCGTGTTGTAGAAGAATGCACCCGGAAGAGTAAACATCTTCTCGAACAAAGGAAGATGGACTGTCCACTCGTCGTGTGCGGTCGGAATGAGAACAGCTTTCTTGCCGATCTCCTTAAGACCGAAATATGTGGTGTAGTAAAGATATGTCATGAAGACAAAGCAGTCGTAGTTATCCCTGTTATTACGAAGCCACTCGATAAGAGCCGGAGTCTCAGGACCCTGAAGGCGCATCCACTCTTCGTATTCTTCGATGGTGTGCTCGCCTGCTGCCATCTTTGAAGAGTACTTGTTAAATACTTCAGTGTTTCTCTCGTTTGCTACAGGAAAACGATGGACCTTGATACCGTTTATGATCTCTTCGTCTTTCTCGTATTCATTCTTCCAGGTGACGTAATCGATCGCTTTGGTCGTAGCAACTTCGACCTCATGATCAGTGAGAGCGTTTACGTGCTCGGCAAGCTGCTTGGCGTGTACTTCTGCACCGCCGTTAACTTCATCGCCGTATCTTTGCACTACAAAACAGATCTTCATACTGCTTCACCTCTTATGAATTTTTGAAGTTCTTCCAGAAACAATGCGGATACTTTCTCGTAGGAGAAATCTTCAAGACGCTTGTTCTGTCCTTCTATGACGGAAGCACGGAGCTCCTCATCGTAAAGGAGTTCATGAAGGAGGAATGCCGACTTTTTAGGATCGTCATTAGTCGTAAGGATACCGCTTCCTCCGAGGGTATCAGGAACCGCTGCATTAGCGGCCGCCAGGATAGGATCGCCGAAGTACATTGCTTCGATAAGAGGAACGCCGAATCCTTCATGTTCGCTCATGCATACGAATGCATCAGCGATCTTGTAGTATGCGAGGATAGATGCAAAGGATACCTGGCCCGTGAAGATAACGTTATCAAGTTCCAGAAGCTTGGCATATTCCTTGAGACGCTTGTCGTAGTTCTCGAGACCTTTCGGATTGCCGACTATAAAAAGTCTTATGCCGTCACCGTACATCTTTTTGTATGCACTCATCATGGAAAGCAGATCTTCCTGCTTCTTGTTAGGCGCGATACGGCTTACGAAAACGACATTCTTGATCCCGTCATTGTACTTATTGATGATCTCCTCATCAGGAGTCTTCTTATAATCTTCGAACGGGATGAGGATAGGTCTTATTGCCATAGGGCATGTGTAGCCCAGTTCCTGAAGGTCTTTTCTGTTGTAGTCAGATACGCAGAGTACTCCTTCGAAAGTATCACTTAAGCTTTGAACTTCGCCTCTTCCCTTTGAGCAAAGCCTTGCTGAAAGACCGGAGTACTTCGCGAAGAATTTCGGCGGAGTTATGTTGTGATAGATAAGAAGCTTTCTGCCGCCCATGGATTTGATCTTCCTGTTGAGATCCGTTCCGGTCGAAAGATGATAGATCATGATGTCATCATCGTTCAACTTCGGAAGAGCATTGATCTCCTTAACGCCGCTTATATTTGCAAGGCGAGTGTCGATGTGCTCGGCATAAGTGTTCATCTTATAGCCGTTCTTGTTGAGAAGATCCATGATGGCGAGTGCGTCGTTACTTACTGCATCACCGAAGGATAAAGTTGTCAGTACCTGATATATCTTCATGCTTCGGACTCCAGTTTGCAGATCTTGGCTTCGAGAGCATTGATCCTGTTATAAAGTGCTTCACGTTCTTTGTAGAGCTTGAAAAGTTCCAGCAAGGCAACCGTGAACTTATCGTCGATATTATTCTGCTGACCTACCATCGGATCGATCCAGAAAGCCAGGAACTTTCTAACGATCCTGCCCTTCTTATCAAGGCAGTTATAAGAGATCCCGCGGTTCTTTCTTATGTGGTTTACGCAGTGCTTCAGTGAGCCTGTCGTTCCCTCGTTCTGGAATGATACCGGAACGGAATCGAAAGGTTCGATCTTGATATCAGGAAGGTCATTCTTGGACGCTTCGTACCTGTCGTTTAAAACTTTTCTTGCGTCCATATCATTTACCCTGTTTCTCCTCGAGAGCCTTTATCCTCTTTTCGAGATTATCTGCTCTCTTTTTGAGTTCTTCATTGTCGCTTTTAACTTCTCCGATAGTCTCGGAAACTCTGTAGTAATAGTAGTTCAAAGTGTTCTGCTGTCTTACTACGGGAAGGATGAAAAATCCCGTGATCTTACGGATAACCTTTTTAAAGAATACGGCTATCTTGTTTCCCGGAAGCGGAGCATACGGCTGCACTTCGTAGTTATAAGAGATATAATCGATCGCTTCGTCCAGGTCACCGTTACGCTTGGTGGACTCGACGTCGGTAAAGGACAAAGGCTGCTTGTCTTTTCCGGTCCTAACGATCTCATCGCGGATCTCTTCCATGATTCTCTCTATGTCTACAGTGTTATCCATTTGAAGCCTCCGTACAAAGCTTGAAGAATTCTTTGTATTTATTTGTTACCACATTCCAGTCAAACTGTGAGTTAACGTATTCGTATCCGCTCTCGCCCATCTTGTCTGCGATGTCCTTGTGGTCTTTTATGTAGTTTACCGCACCTTCGAAATCGAAGTAATTCTTGAAATACAATCCGCCCTTGGATTCTATTGCGAAGTTCTTTGTTACCGCACAGTCCTCATGCACGAGAACAGGCCTCTTGCCGAGCCAGCTTTCCATGATGACCAGCGAGAAACTCTCGTTCTTTGACGGCTGGCACAGAAGAAGTGATGCTGCCTCCGCATCGATCTTATCCTGCAGATCCACGAATCCCAGATCAACGAATCTGTCGGTATTCGGCAGGTCGATCTTGCCGCCTCCGATAAGTACCAGTTTCATGTCGCACGGGTTTCTCTTTAAGTACTCGTCAAAATACTTGACCAATGTATGCACATTCTTGCCTTCGTCCTTGCGGCCTGCGTAGAGGATGAATGGCTCATTGATGTTGAACTTTTCCCTGAACCTTTGGGCATCGCCTTTAAGTCCGCAGTCCACGCCGATACCCATTACGATCTTGTTTGCCTTGGATATATCGAAAAGTCTCTCCGTCAGTTCCTGCTCCGGCTTCGCGTTGAACACGAATCCGTTGACCTTCTCATAGACGTCTTTGAGCAC
>JAGCGK010000035.1 GCA_017649645.1 Clostridiales bacterium
ATAGGATATTCGATTCCCAAAAGTTCTGTGATTTCAGTTTTCATAGCTGGTCTCCTTCATTAGAATTCTATATAACTTGCGCCCCAGGTCAGACCTGCTCCGAATCCGGAAGCGATGATCTTTGTGCCCGGCTTGAGTTTACCTGCCTTCTTTAGCTCTGTGAGCAAAGAAGGGATACTTGCGGATGATGTGTTTCCCATGCTCGCGATGTTCATAGGGAATTTTTCGAGAGGAACACTAAGGCGCTTGCTGACGGCCTCGATGATCCTGCTGTTTGCCTGATGGAGTACGAAGAGGTCAACGTCGTCCTTGTTGATCGAATACTTCTCGCAAAGCTCGTTGATGATCGCAGGTACTGCTGTTACTGCGAACTTGAATACTTCTTTGCCGTCCATGAGGAAGAATGTCTTAGGAAGGAGCTCTTCGGCGTCCTTTCTCTGCTTCATGTTCTCTGCGTAGAGGCAGTCTCCCTTTTTGCCGTCGGCATGGAGAACGAACATGTTCTTCTTATCGCTTTCGTCAGCACGAAGGACAGCTGCACCTGCTGCATCACCGAAAAGGATGCATGTGCCTCTGTCCGTCCAGTCAACATAGTTACTGGTGCATTCGCTTCCTATGACGAGAGCGGTCTTGTAGTGACCTGACTCGATGAAGCTCTGTGCTGTGTTATATGCCGTGAGAAATCCTGTACATGCGGAGTTTAAGTCAAAGCAGCAGGCATTCTTGGCGCCTACTTCCTTTTGTACTACGCATGAAGACGACGGAACGATCATGTTACTCGTCGTACTTGCAAGAATGATGATATCGATCTCTTCAGGATCAATGCCTGCGTCTTCGATCGCACTCTTGGCTGCATTTACCGCCATCTGTGATACAGATTCGGTATACGGATCTGAGATGTGTCTCTCGCGTATGCCTGTACGCTCTACGATCCATTCATCAGAGGTCTCAACCATTTCTTCGAGATCCTTGTTGCTCAAGACTTTCGAAGGTAGGTAAGATCCCAACCCAATAATCTTTCCTATCATTAACTAGTCCTCTTGTTTGATTGTAGAATATTTTGACTATCAAAGTATTAACATAACAAAAGGGTTAAGTCAACCTGAGGTATGTCATTGCCACAGAATTACCACGACCAGTTTTCGAAGAGCATTATCTTCTTGTTCTCTTCCCCGGCCTCGATGGCCTTACGTCTCTTGTATTCGTTGGCGGATGCCATACCTATAAGGGCGACACCTGCGATCAGGAGGTAGATCCACCAGAATCTGTTCTGCCAGTATACTGTCGATAATCCGACAACGCTCTCGATAAACGAGACGACGCCGAGAAGAAGGTAAGCCTTCCTCTTTCCGATGAAGGAGTAGATACTGACCGCGATGGCGATGGCAAATACGACTGACAAAGGGATGAGATCTTTGGTCACCAGAGCGATGATAAGATCGATCTGCAAGACGATAACGATCGATGTGAACCAGAGCCACTTTCTGCCCTTTAGCTTAATAACAAAGCAGATGATGAATGCGGCAATAGCAAAAGCCAGTAGCCTTAACTGGTAGAGGACCGACTTATCGATCACATCTATATCGGTATTTATGAAGGCCAAAGCCACGCTCAGTGTAACAAGCGAAAGGATCGGCTTTATATATGTCATTATCTTTTCTTTAATAGTCTGACCTTCCGTTCCGAAGCCGCCGATAAGGCAGATAAAGAATACGGAAAGAAGTACGAATATATTAAGTCTGGCCATGTATCCCATGACAACGAAGGCAAGGGTGAAGATCATGAGGAAGTCGACATGCTTTCTCGAGAAAAGTGACCTGTAGATGAGCCTTCCCGCTGCCGCGAAGATCAAGATAAACGCGATATACAAAGCGTATGCAAACGGCTTATCGATCAGGTAGTCTTCGGTAATGTTGAAGTATAGCCAGCAGAATGATACCGGAATGATGAGAGAAGGCACTGCGCCTGCGAACTTGTCCTTCGGGTCGAAGATACTCACTATAAGGAACAGGACCGAAGCCGCGATGATCACTGCGATCAAAGCATCCGGATGCTTATAAAGACTATCGATCATGTCAAATGATGTAACCGCCAGGATTACCGACAGACTTCCTCTGAAAATTGCATATTCAAGAACCCCAAACGGCTTTTTCTTCTCGAAAACGATAGTAGCGACATAAAGTGCGACCGGAACGCCGAGGAAGAAGTAACCTTCATAGAATGCTGTGTTTGCGCAGTAAACGAAGATCGCACAGATCGTAAAGGAGATGGTCGCGATCCAATTTTTCGAGAAGAGAGAGTATACGTAGACTGCCGCGAATATACCAAGTGCGATCAGACCCTGAGGCCAGGCATTCGGAAGGACCATGACCTCTATAATCGTGATGATCGCGAGGATCGGCCAGTAGACCATCTTCTCGATATTGATCTTAGAAAGGATGATGATACCGAGGCAAGCAATAAGTGACGGGATGATCACGAGCTCATTTAAGCAGTCCACCATGACCGCAGTGAATATCGCCGCAGTCAGTGTTCCTGCCAGAAGATAAGCGTTTGTGAAAGGACTACTGAGCTTAAGAAGCTTCATAGCCACAAGATAAGCGACCGCAAATACCAGGCAGATGATAAGTCCGCAGATCGCAAGATATCTGTCCTCGATCTCGATTATGCTGTAGAAGTGGAACAGTGCCGTGATCGCCATGATGACCAAGAGAACAGGCGCGATATTAAGGATGAACTTTCTCTTTTTGAAGCAGAGCGTAAATGCCACTGCAGATGCGACCATCGCGAGCATCTGCCAAGGAAGCTGTGTAGCAAATGCCAGGAAGAATACCAGCACTGCAACATAAGAGATGACTTCGGATATGGTGCTAATAAGTTTATTCTTAACGAAGAATCCGACGATTCCTGCTACGAGGCAGGCCAGAGCCATACCGAAAATGAATCCGTTTATGTCGCCGATGATCTGTCCGCAGATAAATACTACGACCCAGATCAATCCGAGATAACTTATAGCGCAGTGAAGCTTCGAATTGAATATCTTATAGCCGATGAATCCGGTTACCGCGAGCGACAGCGCACATAGTATGAGCAATATAAACACTTCGCTGAAATCAAACGACCAATAGCCCGCCAGAAGAGTTACAGGTACCAAAAGGCATCCGAGACTATAGAAAGCGGAACTGGTCTTCTCGAGCTTAAGGACTTTCTTAAAGACAGCCGACATTCCGAAAACGACTAGCGTTACGGCACCTAATACCGCACACTTGGTGATCGGTGCCAATGTCTGCCATGAAGCCGTAAGGAATACTGCTGCACTTACGATGAGAAGAAGTACACCTACTGCAAATGCGATACCGACAGCGCTGATCTTCGTCTTCTGCGGCTCGTTCGAAGGTGCCGGACGTGAAGCAGGTGCAGGTGACGGAGCAACCGCTTTCTGAGGAGCAGGAGCCGCTGCCTGAACATATGAAGGATTCGGAGACTGCTGCATGACCATCTGAGACGGCTGTACCTGAGGTGCCGGCTGTTGAACCTGAGCTTGCGGCATCGGCTGAACCGGCTGCTGAACCATAGGCATCTGAACCTGGTTAACAGGCGCAGAATACTGATTTATGTTATTGATCTGCTGCTTGAGTTCTTCATTCTGCCTTTGGTAATTCTTTCTTGATACCATCGCAATAATGAAGCCGACCGTTATACCGATCGCGTACTGAAATAATAATCCGTATAAGAATTCCATGCTCTAACCTCCCCCAAAATCATATTACGAGAGATCTTCCCTTTACCCCAAGTATATTTGCAATACTTTGATTGTCAAACTATTTTATACGTTTGCCTGATTTTTGCCCCTGTTTTTTGAGAATTTAAAAGACTGGTACGGTCAAATATCCAGGTCATTCACGAGGACAGTATACTCGTCATGCCCTAACATTATTTCCCTCTTTCCGATGCTTTTGATATGGTCTTCTCTGTCTTTATGAATAGTATATGCGACCGCGTACTTCCCTGCTTCTTTAATATCCACGGTCAGTGAGAAGTTTCTCTTCTCTTTGCGCGCATATTCTTCAAGCATCTCGATCACTTCATCATCAGACGGAGCTTCTTCATCATAATAAAGTTCGAACTCGCAAGTAATATAGAACTCATTCTCCACGAATTCCTCGAAAGTCATCTTCTCTACGGGATAAAGAATATTGGCATAGGGCGTTACGAATTCGTATCTGTCGCATTCGAACATGCCGTCATAATATTCCTTCATATAATCTTCCAGTTCATCACTGTAACGGATCGTCATATAGTCCGATCTCAGCTGCCCATGCCTCTTTATGACCGTTATGATCCGGTCTTTACATTTCTCGCTGGTGTAATGACATGTATTCATATCTATATCAAAGTAATCCGGAGCAATACTATGGTGAAATTTGAAAGTAAACTCATCATCATAAGCTTCACTCAGTTTATCGTCCCAATTCATCTGCCAGGGATAAAGGTTTACTCCACAACCTGAGACCAGCATTATCCCTATCATCAGTACTGCTATGATCGCTGTCATCTTTCTTTTCATGATTATATCCCTCTCTTTCCCCTTGGTGTAATTTTACACCAAATGAGAGTTTTGGCAACCGTTTTTTGCTCTGCCGGGATTCCTAATACAAAAACTCAACCACTGCCTTTATAAAAATCCAGTACTTTATGCCCTATTAACAGGGATTATCAACTGGATTTTTCTTGAAAATCCAGTGTTCAGTCTCTGGCCATAGGGATTATCAACTGGTTTTTTCTTGAAAATCCAGTGTTCAGTCTCTAGCCATAGGGATTTTCAACTGGATTTACATGGTCTCACAAAAAAGGATGTCTCCAACGAAACATCCTTTTTGACCCTATTCCATGTGCGGGTATGGTTATCTGAAGTTATATGCGATAAAGTTCATTACTACGTAACTTGCGGCGGAGAACCAGAGCCAAGGAGCAAAGACCTTCTTGTACTTGGTCGTAAGGTTCATGATCGCGAGTATCGTTCCGACAAATACCACGGCAGTTCCCCAAAGACCTAATGTCCTTGCTTCTGTATATCCGAATCTGGACATGTAAAGGATTATCTTGGAAGCAGAGATCGTCGAGAAGATCGTGCTCTCGGCCATAAGGATCACGGTCAGGATCCTGATGAGCTTACTCTCCACTGAGAAAGCCCTGATGAGCGCCAGCAGGAAGAAGTTGATGACAACGACCCTGATGAGCTCGTAAAAGCCGCTTACCGCGTACTCGGATGCGGTGAATTCCTCCGGAAGGATTCCGAAGAAGCCGCTGAACATGTAGCTTGCCTGGGAAATGAAGAAGGCCAGGTAAACTCCTATAAATATGATAAGTATTATCGAAAACAATATCTTAGAGATGATCTTCGCCTTGGAGATGCCCCTTGTGATATTGGCCTCTACCCTCTTTTCAAAATGGTTCTTCATCCTGACGGATCCCTGGAAAAGTCCGAAAAGATACATTCCTACAGGAATAGAAAGGATAAATGTAGCGATCAGTGTCTCGTCGATCTTGATGTTCATGAGGAACTTCTCGATGGAGCTCCTTGCATTTGCGAAGTTACTGTCGACATTAGCGAGGTTATTGAATGCCACGATCAAAGTGATGAAACAAACGACTGCGATCCCGGCACCGAGAATGACCTTGGGGGTGTTACTCGAAGACTTGCTCTCAACGCCGTTTTCGACCTCTCCTTTATCCTTTTTCCTGAGCATGATACTCTCGACAATTGCGATGATCCTTCCCGGGAAATTGGCAAACGGGATCCTGGCAAATCCGTTGATCAGGTCACCCGGCATGAAGACGCTGGAGCCGTCCCTGAACAGATGTCCTGTTCCGCAGAGCACCGCATAGACTATGGATGCGTGAAGGAACAGCGCGGCATAGATCGGATACTCTTGTCCGAGTCCGAAGTAGATATTAAGTGACAGACATACGATTATTACTTCCCAGAATCTGGTCTCGATCGTTCGTTTGGTATTCTTCTCGAGATCGCCCAGAAGGATCTTCTGTCTGATCGTAAGTTCGAGCCAGATTATGGCTACGACTGACAATACCGTGAAGTAGATAGTCATCGGTCCCTGTTCAAGATTTAACATGAACATGTAAACGTAAGCGAATGAAAAAACATAACTTAAACCCAGGCAGACAAGCTTAAGGCTGTCAGCCGTTTTGATCTTTGTGTCCATTTTTAGTTGTCTCCGTTAGATAATCTTAATCCTCAACATATTCCAGAATGTCGCCCGGTTGGCACTGAAGCACTCTGCAAATGTCATTTAAAGTACTGAATCGTACTGCCTTCGCCTTCTGATTTTTAAGTATCGACAGGTTGGCAGGAGTAATTCCAATCTGATTCGCAAGATCGCCTGCTGAGATCTTACGCTTCGCCATCATAACATCTATATTTACAACAATAGCCATAAGATCACCTCAAATCGTCAAATCCATTTCTTCTTTGATATCGATCGCCTTATCTATGAGGACCTTGACGCACTGAACGATAAGCCCCATGAAAAGAGCAACCACACCTATTAATATAGTTGAAAGTGAGACTATACCTCCGATAAAACAGAAGGCAGTGATTCCGCCGCATCCGAATGTGATGATGTTCAATAGCCTGGTGTTGGCTCTTACAAAGACTTCGTTCGCCTCAAGGTTACTTACGAGCTTCCATACTCCGATCAATATCACTACCGCAAAGCAAACGCAGATGTAAAAGTCCAGAGTATAAAGCACAAAAGCGACCGTATCGCTACCTATTCCCGTCAGGCTGTTCTCGCCGATAACACCGATATCCCATGTATAGTAGCAAATGTAATAGCCGAAGATCACAGCCAACAGACAGCAGAACAACATTACGATTGTTCCGATCTTTGTCAGCTGAAGAACCGACTTGATATTCTTATCCCTTTTCTCATTTACGCTCATATTGTCACCTCCAACAATCTTTGCTGTGATAGGATAATAGCACACAGATTATTGAGATGCAATCATTTTTTATTGTTTTTCGATAAATTTTTCTCGTTTATTCGAAAACACTCAGTTCGAATAATCCATGACATACTCCATGAGTTCCGTGTCTTTGTAATACTTCAGGGTCATTCCCTCTTCCCTGAAAGAGAACTCGATCACGGAGCCGTTATCCGTAAATCCGGAAGCAAAACCGTCATACTGATCGATAAAAGCGAACAGCTGCTCCTCAGTCATGATGAAATAATATCTGATCTCCGATCCGGTATCAGTATTGTATGCAGCCATGAATCCTCTGTAGAAATAATGCCTGTTTCCGTCTATCGAAAACGTTGCCCCGTTCAAAGCGAGAGTATCCGCATCAACAACATAGTAACCTTCGTCAAAATAGGAATCAGCCAGTTCCACCAGATAATCATCTTCCAGATTGTTTCTGTAGGAAGTATCTCCCAGCAAAACCTCCACACCCTGGATCATTTCCGGAGTTGTTTTCATATATGCAGGATCATAATCATCGAGGCCGTCAAGCTCAGGTTCGGATTCATCGATCAAGACATCGTCCTTACTGACTGCTTCAGCACTTTCGATGACCAGGACTTCTTCTTCCGTTTCTATTGAGGAATCGATATTAACGTCTACCGCTTCCTCTTTGGCCTCTGTCGGCGGTGAATTCTTTACGTGGGGATCTTCTTCGACAACAATAATGGTATTACCGACTCCCGAAGGCTCGGCTGCTTTAGCGCACGATATGAGCATGACAGATAATGCTGCCACACATACGATTCCCAAAACTCTTCTTACCATTCAACCACCATTTTCAAGATTTGTAACTGTCCCTATTCCCATTCCCCTTGTGATATTCTGACGAATGATGTCACTCTTATGTTGCATTAATAAAAATATTTTTACAACAGGCAGATTAATTGATTTAACAAGGTTACTGTGACATAATGTAGCAGACAACTTAAGCGGAGGTACATATATATGAAGAAAGTAGTTTCAATATTTTTAGCTTCATTCATGTTGATTTCATTGGCTGGTTGTTCTGCTTTTGGAGGTTCCAAGATCAGTGCCAAGAAATTTGACAAGTTTGTAAAAGAAGAATTAGACCCTGATGATATGGATGCAGACGATATCGTTGATTGCTTTGAAGACGACGATCTCGAAGATCTCGAAGACGGAGTCTATTGCGAGATGGACGACGGCGACTTTGAGGATGTCTTCGCAGACGAGCTCGATCTCGGAGAACTCGTAGCCGAGCCGGAAAAGATCGATACGGCAAAGACATACTTGGCATTCAACGAAGAGAAGGAAAAGGCTACCATTTACATCTATCTCACATTCAAGGATGAGAAGAAGGCAGGAAGTTTCCTCGAAGATACAGTTGATTTCTGGGACGATGATCTCTGTGACACATGCTCCAACTGGGCGATCGCTGACGAGACAGAAGGCGAGCTCTTCGGTATGTTCGAGCGTTATAGTACGACATTGTCTATCGCTATGTATCAGCAGGGCGCTGACGTTCTCTTCTGCATCGCCATCAACGAGAAGAGCGCTATCTCTGATATCGCTGAGTACTTCGGCATCACAGATCCTACAGATGCTTTGAAGGATGGTCTTAAGGGCAAGTCCGACAAGAAGAAGGACAAAAAAGACAAAGACGATGACGACGATGATGATTGATCATCGATCTTAAAAGCTTATAACTTAAGAGGGTGTCTCACGAATGGGACACCCTCTTTTTGATATCAGTAGATTATCTAAACTCAGTTGTTCAGAGCGTTTTCGATAGCCTTAAGGAAATCATCGAATTCCTCGAAGGCAGGAAGGTCAGGATTATCAGCCTTGATCTTATCTGTACTCCTGAAAAGGAAGCCCGCGCGGCTTGCCCTGATCATGGCAAGGTCGTTATAGCTGTCACCTGCAGCGATGGTGTCAAAACCCATGGACTGCAAAGCCTTGACTGTCGTAAGTTTCGAGTTCTCGATCCTCATCTTGAATCCCGTGATCTCGCCTGAAGGAGCGATCTCCAGTGTATTGCAGAAGAGAGTAGGATAACCGAGCTTCTTCATCAAAGGCATGGCAAACTGGGTGAATGTATCACTCAGGATAATGACCTGTGCCTCGCTTCTTAATTTGTCCAGGAATTCCTTTGCTCCCGGAAGCGGATCTATCGTAGCGATAACATCCTGTATCTCTTTGATGCCGAGACCGTGCTCCTTAAGGATCCCGAGTCTCCAACGCATGAGCTTGTCGTAATCAGGTTCGTCTCTTGTTGTCCTCTTAAGTTCAGGTATTCCGGACGCCTCGGAAAAAGCGATCCAGATCTCAGGTACGAGAACACCTTCCATATCCAGGCAGACTACATCCATTAAAATTGTCCTCCGTAGTTTTCGTTAGCGAAGATTCGCCAGGTTAGACAGGTTGCGGACGAGATCGCCCACCGTGTAAGCGCTGTCAACCGATGATTTCAGAACTTCCTTTTCGATAAAAGATATCGGTCGGTTCTCGTTTCTCTTAAGCCACTCGAGGATTGCTTCCAGTTGCTGCTGCGTCATGATAACCCCTCCCTTTTTCGAAAAAGATACCGTGTAATTATATCATGACTGCGAATAAAATCTCCAAAAAAGTGGCAGATCAAACCCCTTTTTTCGTGCTTATCAAGATTTTTTGCACTTGATTAACGTTGTCGTACCATTGTAAAATGTGTGTACGTTTTAATTTATATAATTATAAGCGGAGGGTACAGTGAGTAATAACGTTGAAAACATTACATATTTGAACAGACCTGAAGAAAAGAAGGTCGTTACAAAGACAAGGGTCATCGTACTTGCAGTAATTCTTGCGGTATTGGTCATTGGTTCTGTGGCAGGTTATTTCATCTACAAGAAATATACCGCTGAGTCCTATAAGATCATAAGAATCATCGGATCTGCCGAATCCCTTAACTCCAAGGGTAAGACTAAGGTCCTTCACAAAGATAAGCGTTTCTTTATTGGCGATACACTTTGCACCAAGGAAAGCAGCCTTGCTACTGTTGCTATCGACAACTACAAATTCGTAACACTCGAAGAGAACAGCAAAGTCCGTTTTGACAAAGAAAACAACGAACTTAAGCTCAAGCTCATCACAGGTGGTCTTTTCTACAACATCAAGCAGCCTTTGACTGCTGATGAGAAGATGGAAGTCTATATCGACAACATGTCCGTCAACATTACAGGCGGTAACGGTTATTTCAGTATAGACAGACAGGGTGAGCCTACTTTGGTAGTTACACAGGGAACAGTAAACGTTTCAGCTACAAACCCTGATACAGGTGAGACAAAGGAGATAGATGTAGTTTCCGGTGAGAGACTTTCTATCCTCTATTTCAACGACAGAGAAACAGATACACTCGTATTCCTCCGTGAGAATGTCACTGTAGAGCAGCTCCCTCCTCTCGCAGTTACAATGATCACAAAAGAACTCGCTCTCATGAACAGCGTTTGTAACGAGAACGGTTGGGATAGCAACGCTCTCCTCCATGTCCTGAACGGAACCACCGGCTACATGCAGCAGGTTGAGGAAGTCGTAGAAGAGACAATGGGCGAAGAGGAAGAAACAACAACTACTACGACAACTGAGGCTACAGAAGAAGTAACAGAAGAGGAGACAACAACTTCTGAGGAAGCTACTCCGACTCCTACAAAGAAGCCAAAGGCAACAAAGACTCCTACAACTGCACCAAGTGCACAGGAGCCTGATTCCGGAAATGACGACCCGGATCCGACGGCTACGCCTAAACCACAGGCAACAGCTACACCTAAGCCGACAGCTACACCTAAGCCGACACAGACTAAGGCTCCGACGAATACTTCTAAGCCAACGAATAGTCCGTCACAGACTAAGGCTCCGACGAATTCTCCTAAGCCGTCGACAAATACACCTAAGCCGGCTACAACAACTCCGGCTCCAACTTCAAGTACGCCTAAGCCGACTTCTTCAACACCAGCTACTTCAACAACACCACCTACTACAACACCACCTACTACAGCACCGACAACTACTACACCACCTGCTAATACACCTGGCGGTGGCGAGTCCGGTGGCGGTGAATCCGGCGGTGGTGAATCCGGTGGCGGCGAGTCCGGTGGCGGTGAATCCGGTGGCGGCGAGTCCGGCGGCGGTGAAGACAACGGTAACGATTAATATCCACTTTTTCAGATGAA
>JAGCGK010000036.1 GCA_017649645.1 Clostridiales bacterium
AAGACCAAGACTCCAGAACTTAAGTCCGCCTTCTTCCGGATCTCTTCCGAGACACTCAGTATAAAGTCTTGTTGCAAACTCAGTTGCATTCTTTGATGCAATGGTTGCCTTTGCTCTTGTAGCACCTGACTTAACTCCGTAAGAAGCACAGATATTGCACCACTCAGTTGAATTGATAAAACCGTCTACTACCTTGTCGCGGCCTTCTGTCTTAAGGCTGTTCATCCAGAAATTGAAGCCATCCGGATCGTCTGCTGCATCTCTGTCAAAGAAGGTCTTATAGAGAACTTTTAGGAAATCCTCATCACTAAGCTTTCTGTCGTTGAATTCTTTACTCAAAAGGAACTCGTTGGCACACTGTGCACCATTGAGGTCTCCGTTACCAACATGCTCACACCAGAATGCTTTTCCTTCAGGTTCAGAAGCACGGTTCAAAGCAACTGTGTATAGTCTCTCAACGAAATCTTCAAAGCCGCCGCCTGCTGATACAGGGATATTCTGAACATCCTTGGTCTGCGTCACAAATCCCTTATTAAGGAATGTTGCAGTATAAGTTGTTGTTCCTTTGGTCGATGATGTCGCAGGTGTTTTAATGGTTGAAGTTGTCGTTACAGTCTCGGTCTCGATCACTGAACTGTCATATTTATATACGCGCTTTGCAGTACACTTTGAATAATCATCTGACCAGGTATATTCTGCCGGGAAATAGTAATCCAGAGGTTGTATCTTAACACCTTTTGCTTGCTCTTTTCCGTCACTCGTAAGTATCTCACCTTTTACGATCTTACATCCTTCGGGTTCTGTTAATTCGCAGTTTTTAAGTTCTATAGTATTTACATTGACCGAATCATCAGATATTGCCGCTTCGCTTGTATTGGCTATTATCTCGGAATTATCTATCAAAAGGTGATCTGCACAACAAACAATACCTATCTTTCCATTCAGTTCGATCGATACATCTTTTATTGTAAGATTATCAGCTACAATGCATGGTTGATCAGATAAAAGTATTAACTTATTATTTCCGGTAATGGTAGTACTGTAATATAAATCAAATCCTCCTTTCAGAGTGGATTTTTGGGATATGTTTATAGTCAGATCTTCAACAAGCGATTTAAGTTGACTATTGCTATCAGGGTCATAATCCCCCTTTATATATAGTGTCTTGATCCAAGGATCATAACTAAAGATACCGTTTCCCAATATATCCTCGCAATTATTTGGCGTAACCGCCTTGCCGTATATACTCAGAGCCGAATATCTTATCCTTGTACGTTCGAAAGATCCATAGCTGTCTTTATCTACTTCGCTAAAAGGAATTACGATATCATCACCCATTTTTCCCTTGCTTTGATATAATCCGGAAATGATCATGACATTTTTAGATGAAGTGACGATATATCCTTTGGCACCGTTATTAAGACAATTTACTCCATCAAATATCAACTTGCCATTCATCAGACTTATCAGATAACCGTCTAATTGACCGATGATACATCCTTCGACATTCGAACCGCCGTATATAGTTACTATATCGGACTTATCTTTGGTATCGATCGTCAGAAAGTATCCTTCTGAAAAAATAAGCTTATTGTCGTTAAGATCCAATGTCAACGAAGTATTTATGGATATTGATTTTTCCAAATTTATAGTTTTTGAAACTTGAACAGTCTTACCCTTACTTGCACTTGACTCCAATGCCGATTTCAGTTCGGCTTCGTTGGTTACTGAAATCACACCATCCGCAGCATTTACCTTAAAGGCAAACCCAGGCACAAACAAAGACACCATAAACGTCATCAATAATGCTGTTGCTACAGAAACAGCTATCGATCTGATCTTTCTCATAAAAACCTCCATCCCAATAAAATGGCGCACCCTGCAAACCATTTCATGCAAAGCGCGCCAAAAACTTACTTCTCAATTATACAATTAAATCGAAAAAAATTAATCATCCTCTGTCTATCGCGTACTTCTGACAGATCTCAGTAAACTCTTTCGAATTAACGAAATTGTCGAAGACCTGTTCTTTGGTCATTCCGTTGCTCATCTCCTTGAGCCAGTAGTTCATTCCGTCATCATCAGGCTCACGTCCCATGAATGTCTTATACATTCTCGTAAGAAGGCCTTCGTTGTCCAGATTGAAATCATTGAATTCTTTACTGAAGAAGAACTCATGAGCTGCTTGCTTACCGGTAAGTTCCAGATTTGTAAGTCCCAAGCTCCAGAACTTAAGTCCGCCCTCTTCAGGGTCACGACCCAAGCACTCGGTATAAAGCCTGGTTGCAAATGCCGTTGCATTCTTAGATGCGATGGTTGCTTTAGCACGTGTAGCACCTGACTTAACGCCATAGGAAGCACAAACATTACACCACTCTTCTGAGTTGATGAAGCAATCTACTACAACATCACGTCCCTGTGTCTTAAGGCTGTTCATCCAGAAGTTAAAACCATCCGGATCGTCGGCCGCATCTCTGTTAAAGAATGTCTTATAAAGAACTTCAAGGAACTGCTTATCGTCAAGACCTCTGTCGTTGAATTCTTTACTCAAGAGGAATTCGTTGGCACACTGTGCACCGTTAAGATCGCCGTTACCTACATGCTCGCACCAGAAAGCTTTTCCTTCCGGCTCGGATGCACGGTTCAATGCAACTGTGTAAAGTCTCTCAACAAACTCTTCGAATCCGCCTCCGGTTGATGTGTTAGAAGGTGCCGGTGTTGACGAACCCGGTGTTGATGGAGCAGGTGTGGATGTACTAGGTGTTGACGAACCAGGTGTAGAAGGATCAGGTTGTTTTACCGGGATATCCTGAACATCTTTTGTCTGTGTCTCAAATGCTTTATTCTCGAATTTTGCCGTATATGTTGTCGTGCCTTTCTCGGTTTCTGTGGCTTCTTTTTTTACTACGGAAGTGGTATCAACAGTCTCCGTCTCGTTCAACGTACTGTCATATTTATGCACCCTTGTTGCCGTGCATTTTTTCAGATCGGAAGACCATGAGTATTCAGAAGGCTCGTAATAATCCGGCGGACAGATCTTGAGAGTTGATACATAAGCTGAACCGTCGCTTTCATATATTCCTCCTGTCTTAGTTATCCACTCATCAGGTTCTGTTATTCCACAACCTTCAAACTTAAGATCGGTGTCCTCAAGGAATGTTATCGCTCCATAGTTTGAATTGATCGTTACCTCCGAATTATCGATCATCAGACAACAGTCCCCGTACGACTGACTGTCCCCGTTCATATATATACCGTATTTTCCGTTGAGCTCGAGTGATACATCTTTTATGGTAAGGCTTGGGGCCGTGATGAGCCTCGAGTCGTTGCTGTTCAATATCAGCTTGTTGTTTCCTGTAATAGTAGTAATGTCATAAAAATATAAATATCCGTCAAGAACTGATCTCTCTGATACATTGACAGTTAGGTCATTGATATAAGAAGAAATAATTTTTTTCCCACCATAGTCATAATCCCCATGAATATAGAGCGTCTTGGTCCAGAGATCATAACTGAAGACTCCGTTTCCCAGGATATCATCGCAATTATCTGTAGTAACGCTTTCCGCGCAGACGGAAAAGCCGTCCTGTATTACCGATATAATCTCATATTTTCCATCGTTGTAGGATATCGTGAAACCGAGCGGAACAATAATATCCCTGCAAAGCGAGTTCACGCTCATAAGGTATCCGGAAAGCATCATGATGTTCTTTGAAGGATCGAGGCAGCTTCCGTTATCGCTGTAATTGGCAATATATCCGGACTCGATCACGAGCTTTCCCTTATTAAGTCTTATTAACGAGCCTTCCGTATTGCCACCGATAAAGCCCTCACCAAGATCACCCGCATTTATGATAACCGTATCGGATTCATCCTTAGTATTAATAATAAGATAATAATCATCACAAAAGCAGATCTCGTTGTTATTCAGGTCCAACGTCAGTGAAGTGCAGATCGTTACTGAACTGTAAATACTGATATCATCCTTTACCTTTATGGTCTTACCCTTACTCGTTGTTGATCCCAGAGCCGCTTTAAGTTCGGCTTCGGTATCAACCTCAATGACATCTCCCGCAGCGTTTACCTTACAGGTAAGACCCGGTATGAACATTAAGATCATAAAAGCGATCATCAGTACTGTTGCCGCTGAAATAACCATCGATCTGATCTTTCTCATAAAAACCTCCATCCCAATGAAATGGCGCGCCATGCATAATCATTTCATGCAAAGCGCGCCAAAAACTTACTTTTCAATTATACAATTTAATTAAATATTTTTAAATCATCCTCTGTCTATCGCGTACTTCTGACAGATCTCAGTGAACTCTTTCGACTTAACGAACTCGTTGAAGATCTGCTCTTTGGTCATGCCGTTTTCCATCTCTTTGAGCCAATAGTTCATTCCGTCGTCTTCAGGATCACGTCCCATGAATGTCTTATACATTCTGGTGATGAGTTCCTTATTGTCGAAGTTATGGCCATTAAACTCTTCGGAGAAGAAGAACTCGTGAGCTGCCTGAGCTCCTGTCAATTCAAGATTGGTAAGTCCCAGACTCCAGAACTTAAGTCCGCCCTCTTCAGCTTCTCTTCCGAGACATTCTGTATAAAGTCTTTTCGCAAATGCTGTTGCATTAGCAGATGCGATAGTTGCCTTTGCACTTGTAGCTCCAGACTTAACTCCAAAAGAAGCACAGATGTTGCACCATTCAGTTGAATTGATAAATCCCTCAACTACTTTGTCTCGACCTTCAGTCTTAAGGCTGTTCAACCAGAAGTTAAAGCCTTCAGGATCTCCGACCGCATCTCTGTCAAAGAAAGTCTTATAAAGCACTTTCAAAAAGTCTTCATCACTCAGGTTTCTGTTCTTGAATTCTTCGCTTAACAGGAATTCCTTTGCACACTGTGCACCGGTAAGATCTCCGTTACCTACATGTTCACACCAGTACGCCTTACCTTCTTCTTCTGACGGACGGTTCAAAGCATCATTGTATAGACGCTCTACAAATTCTCCAAATGATCCTCCTGTTGAAGTTGACGGATCTGAAGGATTCGTATTTGACGGTTCAGGTGTTGAAGGTACCTGAGTCGGAGGATCAGGTATCGGATCAGTTATCGGATTAGGTTGCAAAACAGGTATATCCTGAACATCCTTTGTCTGTGTCTTAAAAGCCTTGTTTGAGAAAGTAGCAGTATATGTCGTCGTTCCTTTCTCATTTGTCGTAGCTGCAATCTTGACTGTCGATGTAGTCTTAACTGTCTCTGTCTTGTTATTAACAGCGTTGAACTTATATTTTATGGATGCTGTACATTCCGAATAATCATCAGACCAGGTGTATGTAACAGAATTACCGCTGTTATACGAACTGATCAGCACATCATTTGCTGGAGTAGTTCCGCCACTGTGATACACACAACCATCCTTGATTTCTGCCATCTGAGGACGAACTATCTCACAATTTTCCATTTCAATATTGCTAAGACTCTCAGAAAAACATCCTTTTGACTTACCGACGATCTCGGAATCATCAATGATCAGTTTGCCCTGCCCATCGCCTTTGATCGCTACGCCGCTCATTATCAGCATAGATACTTCTTTGATTGTAAGATCAGCGCTTTCACTCAATGTGATAGCAGCAGAAGTATCAGAAGCAGACAAGACAAGACTATTGTTTCCTGTTATGGTCGTGTCCCCGCCAAGTTTAATTCTGCCTGTCAGCTCTGAATGATTGTTAAACTTTATCGTAAGTCCGTCAACATAGCTGATTATCAAATCCTTTGCTATACCATAATCATAATCTCCGTTAACATTCAGTGTCTTAGTCCAAAGATCATAACAGAAGATTCCGTTTCCCAAAACGTCATTATAATTATCCCTCGTAACATACTTATCACCGATCTTCAAGGTAGAAAAGTCGCTGAAACTATATATCTCGTAGGTATACGTATCATCATAAGAAGAATAATGCTCTTCCACTTCACTGAATGGTATGACAATATCCTTTCCGAGTTTACTCTTGCTCTTAAATGCAGTACCGATGATCATGATATTGCTTGTAGAATTAAAACAGGAGCCTTTATCGTGGGTATTTTGAATATATCCACTCTCAACTATGAGCTTGCCTTTTTTCACCTCTACCATATTGGATTCGACACTGGCATATATATGTCCTTGGCCTGTGAGAGTAACCGTATCATTTTCATCCTGTGTCTCGATGATAAGTTTTTTTCCGCTGACTAATTGCAGAACCAATTCTTCAAAATCAAGTGTTATAGACGTTTTTATGGTAATCGTATTAGTAGAAATAATATTCTTCTTTAACTTTACCGTCCTGCCCTTGTTGACACTTGATTCCACTGCTGATTTAAGTGCATATTCACTATCAACTTCAATGACATCAGTTGCAGCATTTACTTTATTAGCAAAAGCCGGAACGAATACAGATGTCATGAATGCCAATAACAAAGCCGCTGCTATGGAAACCGCTATCGACTTGATATATCTCATGCAATACCTCCTAATAAAATTTTTAGCTCGCTCTACAATATTTGATTACTGCAAAGCGAGCTTAGACTTACGCGTTCATTCTACTATATTGACTTGCAATGGTAGTATCCCGATATTATCCAGTTTGATATTATTTATTTCACATTTATGTCAAAAAAAAGACCGAATCCTGATTTACAGGATCCGGTCATGATTAATCAATTTATGATTATTTAACGAGTTCTTCTGTCTCCTGAGCGATAGCAAGCTCTTCGTTTGTAGGGATGATAACAACCTTAACCTTTGAAGAGTCAGAAGAGATAACAGCCTCTGTACGAACGCCGTTGTTCTTAGCAGGATCGATCTCTACGCCCATGAAGCCTAAGCCTTCGCAAGCTGCTGCACGGATGTAGTCCGTGTTCTCACCGATACCTGCCGTGAAGACGATAACGTCAACGCCGCCCATAGCTGCTGCATAAGAACCGATGATCTTACGAGCCTGGTATTCGAACATCTCGAGTGCGAGAGTAGCTCTCTCGTTGCCTTCCTTGGAAGCCTTGTCGAGATCACGGAAGTCGGAAGATACACCGGAAAGACCCTCAACACCGCTCTTCTTGTTCATGAGTG
>JAGCGK010000037.1 GCA_017649645.1 Clostridiales bacterium
CTCCGGGTCACGACCCATGAATGTCTTATACATCCTGTTGATATACTCTTCGTCACTGTAGTTCGCATTCACGAATTCAGGACTGTAGAAGAATTCTCTTGCCGCCTGTGTTCCGCTGAGTTCCAGATTGGTAAGTCCCAGGCTCCAGAACTTAAGTCCCTCTGCTTCAGGTTCTCTTCCCAGGCACTCTGTATAAAGTCTTGTAGCGAACGCAGTAGCGTTAGCAGAAGCAATTGTTGCTTTTGCTCTTGTAGCTCCCGACTTAACACCATACGAAGCACAGATGTTACACCATTCTTCCGAGTTGATAAAACCGTCAACTACTTTATCACGGCCTTCTGTCTTAAGACTGTTCATCCAGAAGTTGAAACCGTCTGAATCGTTAGCAGCATCTCTATCGAAGAAAGTCTTATAGAGGACCTTAAGGAATTCTTCGTCGCTAAGTCCTCTGTCGTTAAACTCCTTGCTAAGGAGGAACTCATTAGCACACTGTGCGCCGTTAAGATCACCGTTACCAACATGCTCACACCAGAAAGCTTTTCCTTCAGGTTCAGACTGACGGTTAAGCGCTACAACATACAATCGCTCAACAAAGTCTCCGAACGACAATCCCTGCTGTGCTGTTGAAGGAGCAGAAGGAGTTGATGGATTTGTTGGTGTCGATGGCGTCGATGTAGGAGTTGACGGAGTATTTGTATTTGATTGATTGTCAGGTTCAGCAGGTTTATTTGGATTTTCTGTAACGATCTTGGCGTTTAATCCACACCATATTGCTGCAGGATATCCTTCCATATATACCGGAATAGAATCCCAATTCTGCCATAATGGATCATTTCTTCGTCCTACTAAAGTATACTTATTTCCATCCGGATTTGATGAGATAGCATATTTCTTATAAACCCATCCGTTATTAATGTACTCTTTTAGTTTTGTACTGTCATAGATGATAAGTTCCTGTTGAGTATCTTCACTGCACGGAACAAAAACTGTTTCAAGATTAGGACAGCCGGAAAAGTCAAAAGATGATATTTTCGAATTAAGGGCAAAGAATTCCTTCAGTTCACTCAAATCTGTTGTAACGATCTTACTTAGATTCGGGCAATAGCTTATATCCACTGACTGTATTTTTCCAGTCTTAGTAAGATCGATCTCACTGATCGAAGTACCACTTATATCTAATCTCTCCAGTTTTGGAAAATCTTTCAGCTCCAAAGTTTTGATTCCGGTTTTCTTGATGTTCAGGTACGTAATCTTATTATCCTGAGGGAACTTAACAGTTTGCAGATTTTTGCAATCCAGGAAAATAACCATATTCAGTTTGCTAAATGTCGAGAGATCGTATTTTTCAAGATTCTCGTTATAACTGATAGAAAGTTCACTCAGATTTTTGTTGCTTGTCAGATCAGGAAGGACCATATCACCTTCAACGATGAAAGTATTAAGGTGAGTCAAGCCCGATGCATATATCGTGTGTTTTCCATAGGCAAAATTGTCTCTATCATAACAAATAAATGTAGTGAGATTGGTGCATGGATTCAGATTAAGATCACAATTCGCACCACCACTTATACATAGATATGCCAATGAAGTGCATTTATCACAAGAAAGCTCCTCTAAATCGCCGATACGCAGATACCGCAGTTGTGTGCAATCATCCACATCCACTTTACTGAGCACTCTGTAGCAATCATAGATCTCCTTTACATTAGACCCTTCGCAATTCATTTTTTCTATGTGTGCATAAGAATCAGAGAGATCAAGTTCAATAAAGTTCTCGGTATAAGAAATATCCAACAGATCAAGATCCACTCCTTCGCAGAACTTAATTTCTGAAATGGATGAACCCTTACATACAACTTTCCTAAGCTTCTCGTTGCATCTAAGATCTATGGCCCCTTCTATGTTCGTGAAGGAAATATTCAGTTCCTCCAGGTCAGGAAAGGATTCAATGCCGTCAAGATCCGTTACAGCGCTTGAATACAGATTGATCTTGACAACGGCTTTACACTCCTCATCAGATAGTCCCTTGCTATCATCTTTGTCAAAACGCTTAACATATTCCCTGAATGCTTCATCTCGAAAATAAGTGTCCGAGATTGGAATCTCATAGTCGTCAGCAGTTACGGGTACAAAAAAACTGCACACGACAATAAGAATCGCTGCAGTAATTCCAACAAATCGTCTCATATGTATCTATCTATCTCCTAAGTTTTTTAGGACTCCCCAATCCGTTTTCGATAATAGCATCAAAAAAACGGTGCTGTCAATCAGCACCGTCTTCATTAAACAATATTCTTACAAATTTCCCCAACTCAGCTTTTTCTTACCGTGTTATCGCATATTCATTACAGATTCCCGTAAACTCAGGACATGTAGAGAAGAAATTGAATACTTCATCTCTGCTCGTTCCCTTGCTTAAAAGATCCAGCCAGTATGCTTTGCCTTCCGGCTCCGGGTCACGACCCATGAA
>JAGCGK010000038.1 GCA_017649645.1 Clostridiales bacterium
AAATGTTTAGACATGTCGTGGCTCCTTTCAGACCGGACAGCATCTAAATTATTGAAGATTCTGCAGTATTTGTAAAACTAAGTGTTGAGTTTGTAAAGGTAAATGTTGGGAGAAAACAAAAGTAACATTTACATTTTAGGTAACCTTAAGCGAAGGTTATGTGCGTTTTTCGGTGCATTAGTGTTGATAGACTTTGATCAACAGTACATATGTCTGTTCTCTTGAGATTGGGTGATATTAAGGAGTTTAGGCTATGAATGAAGAGAATAAGCAGTTTGAGACTGTAACTGACAGTGAAGTTATCGAAGTAGCAACAAAGTTGCTGGATGAATTTGATGAAGCTTTTAAGGAACTTGCAAAATGATCGGATTAAGTAAAGACCAGATAATATTGCTCCATAACTTGATCTATGAGCGATACGGTGGAAATGTCGGCGTTCTTAATGAGGATATGCTCGATTCTGCGCTTCAGGCTCCGTTCCAGACTTTTGGCGGCGAAGATCTTATTCCTGATACGAAGGAGAAGATAGTTCGTCTGGCATATGGTCTTATCAAGAATCATGCTTTTCAAGATGGCAATAAGCGTATCGGCGCGCTTGTTCTCCTTATGCTTCTGGAACTTAACGGATATCATGTGAATACGACTAACGAGGAGTTCGCTGACATTATCATAGGCATAGCTGCAAGCGAGAAGGATGAAGCCGATCTGTTGAATTGGAGTAATGCCAGATTAGTATGAAGGATACCGTTGTGAAGGAGCGCTTAATGAATGAACTTAATAAAGGAATATTCTGGATAACGGACGTTGATGATTGGAATGCTGAACAACTGATATTCCGTATTCCCATAACGCCTGAAGGAAAAGTGATCGAACCTGAGAAACTGGATCTCAATTCCAGGAATGTCGATAATTACAATCACCGTCTTCTGTGGGAGAGCCTGCCGCCGAAGATCAAACACAACAAGCCTTATAACTATTTCTCGCGCGGAAGGATCGAGATCAAGCGCGGTAAGGCTGTTATCTATGCGAATCCGAATATCTGTTGTGAAGAGTTTATTGATTTCCTTGTGGAGAGATTCGGATTAAATGAAGAAAACGGGATTACCGAAGTAAGATTAAATCCTGACGGTTCTGATCACTACAAGTGTTATCTGGACAGTTGATCAGAAGGTCAGGTTATTACATGATCTCATACTTACGGATCTCTACGGCTATTCCTTCGTCATACTTGTAATCGGGGTAGTTTGAAGGGAAGAAGTGCCCTATAACAGGCGGCGCGAGATTGCCGTTGTGCCTTATAACATAGTCTATCGCATAGGCATATTCGCTGACAAACCCCTGCTCGGACATACATGTTAGCATCGGGCTGACAAGATCAGATATCTGCCGGATCGTCTTATGGATGTGCTTGGATTCGGCTTCTGTCAGTATCTTGTTATACCCGACGATGTATTCCCGAATCTCCTCAGGTGTCTCGGCAGATGATTCGAATAACGATGTCCTGTAAGTTTTGTCGCTTAACTTACGATATATGCCGTCTGAGCCCTTGTAGACAAGTGTTCCGATGTTTTCGAGAATGATGGCAGCGATCATCAGATTGTTCTTGTAATCAGGACTTTCCGGTTTGCAGGTGAATAGACGAAAGACGGAGAAGATGAATTGAGGTGCCTTGTCACTCAGGATCCGTCTTATCGTTTTCCCGGTTTCGGTATCTGTCGATAATGTAGGTCGTGCATTTCCTTATTCCTTTGCTACTCATAGCTGTATGGTATCAAGTGTGATATTACATCCGGGACGGTAACATTCTTTACACACATAAAATGTTTTAAAAGCGGTTTTCATGACTTTGCTGTGATGTGACAAGGTCTTTTTGACATAAAAAAGTGCAAAGACACAAAAACACGCTCATAAAAATGCTAAACGCGAAACAAACTCGCTCATAAAATAGTGGAAAATGTATTACTGTTGCACTATAATACTATTTAGATTGAACGGAGGTCATACTATGTACTTAAAACGTAAGGTGGATAAATATCTGAGTGAGTGGCATGAAAACCCGAGCCGAAAGCCATTGATCATTAAAGGAGCCAGACAGGTTGGAAAGACCGAAAGTATAATGCGTTTCGCAGAGGCTTTTTATGACAACATCATATATATCAATTTTGCATTGGAGAAGAAATATTGCGTAATCACCGAAGATGGATACACTGTAGAGGCAGTCAATAAAGCGATCAGCCGGATAGATCCTTCTAAAAAATTTATTGAGGAAAAAACTCTGATTTTTTTTGATGAAATACAAGATCATCCGGACATTGCAACCACACTAAAGGCATACTGTATTGACAGACGTTATGATGTGATTTGCAGCGGCTCGTTGCTTGGAGTGTTTTACAAGAAGATTGAGAGCAACAGTGTTGGATATAAAACCGATTACACTATGAGATCTTTGGATTTTGAAGAGTTTTTATGGGCCAAAGGTTATGATGACGGGCTGAAAGCAGATCTTTTTAAAGCAATGCAGGACGGAACTCCGCTACAGGCTTCATTGGTACAGGTTATGGCGGAAGCCTTTTTGGATTATGTAATAGTTGGAGGAATGCCGGCAGTAGTTTTGGAATATGTCAGCAACGGTATGTTTTCGAATACATTAGAGCTTCAAAGGCAACTATTGTCAGACTACGAAGAGGATATTACAAAATATGCGGAAGGGCTGGATCAAAGCCGAATACTTAATGTATTCAGACATATACCGGTTCAGTTAGCAAAAGAAAACAAGAAATTCCAGATCAGTAAAGTTGCTTCAGGTGCCAGGTTTAAGGACTACAGAGGAGCAATAGAGTGGCTGTCAAATGCCGGAATCATCAATGTGTGTTATTGCTTGGATTACCCTGAAATTCCCCTTAAGGGTAACTATAATGAAACAAAATACAAGATTTATATGGCAGATACCGGTTTACTGGTTGCAATGCTTGACGATGAGACCCAGGAGGATCTGAGAAGTCGCAAAAACATAGGAACTTATCGAGGAGGACTATATGAAAATATAGTTGGAGATATGCTGGTTAAGGCCGGGTTTGACCTGTATTACTATTCAAAAGAAAACTCTACCTTAGAAGAAGATTTCTTTGTGCGTAATACTGAAAACCTTATTCCTGTTGAAGTTAAGGCCAGAAACGGAAATAGTAAATCGCTCCGTACATTGATCAAGAGTGATACATATCCGGATATTCACTTTGGCATCAAACTAATTGACGGTAATATCGGAGGGGAAGGTAATATACGAACATTTCCACATTATCTTGTGTTCCTTTTGAAAGACTATTTGCGCAGTAAATGATAAAAGAATAAGGAGAGAGAACCAATGATAAAAGTACTGTTTGTCTGTCACGGCATGGCGGTACCGATCTGATCAAAACCCTTGAAATCAAGGGGCTTACGGCACTAAAAAGAGAAAATTGTACAGAAGTTGTACAAAAATCAAGTCGTTCTGCGTGAACCTTTCCAAGTCGATTTTTCCGGTAACATCTGCAGGTCTCAGCTGCAATAATCATCTTTTTATATGATTGACTTTAGCCTGTGTAGTAGCAAATAAAGTAGCAATTAAAGTGGCAAATAGAGTAGCAAATAAGGTGGAAAATAGAGTATGATTCGTAATAGCAGAGAGTGACTACGTTAATGTGACAAACATTGCATGCATCAGGTAAGGAATTCTGGTCAAATGAGCTCTCGAACTTCAGGTTCACGGGCGAGCAGGTGGGAGTGATGTTCTTCCTGAGCGATGAGATGAACGGCTTTAACTTCTGTGTAGGTTATCTTAATGACGGCGGATTGCGGGAAGGTGCAGTTCTCGGTTTATCCGTTCGGAAGAATTCGTGAATAAGTGTATCGAGGCAAGGATACTGCCTTATTGAAGATAATGAGTTAGATGAGTGCCACCCTTCGGGGCGGCATTACTTATGCCCGTTTTCGAAAATGGATTGATGGTTACTCTTTCAGATACGACTTGTGACGATAATTATAATGAAGTGACCAATAGTGCAAGAGTGCTCTATAACAAGATCTGACGGAGGGGATAGAGATGAGCAGTTATACTGAGAGCCGCGGTTGCCCGGTTTTCGTACCAAAATGGGCAATAAATAAAACTAATCACAACCGATAATTTTATCGCATTGTCCGATATATTGACTTTTCGTAGACCGAAAATTACAATCTCATCATTGAATACGGCGATTCGCAAAACCATTCAAAAACTGATGAAAGGACGGCAACACAAACATGAAGAATATCGTTAGAAATATTAGCTCAATGTGCTGCATGTGTTGTATTAAGAGACAATCTGATACATCGGTAATTGGTATGCCAAAATGAGCTTGATAAACTTAAATAATTAGTGGCAGTTACCGAGAAGATACGGTAGCTGCTTTTTTATTGCAAAGAAACAGAAAAAAGAGAGGAATTTTAAAATGAAAAAGATCAATAAGAGGATTCAAAAGACATTAATCAGGATATTTGCTTTGGGACTTGCATCAGCAACACTATTTACAGGTTGCGCTCAAAAAGCTTCTGCTGATGATGGTAAAGAGCAGGTACGTAAGGTTATCGTGGGAACAGGTAACGGATATGAACCATACTGCTATCTTGATGATAACGGAAATCTTGCAGGTTATGAATATGAGGTTCTTAAGGAAGTGGATAAGCTCCTTCCGCAGTATGAATTTGAGTATCAAACATCTGACTTCACGAACGTATTGATCTCACTCGATGCAGGCAAGATCGATATCGCGGCTCATCAGTATGAGTACAACGACGAGAGAAATGAGAAGTATCTTTTCGGAACGGAACCATATACGACATATGTTACATACCTTGTAGTACCAAGCGATAACGAAGATATAAAGAGTCTCGATGATCTGGCAGGAAAGACGATCTATACGGGTGGCAAGGGTTCTAATTCGACATATATCGTCGAAGCATATAATGAGGAACATCCTGATAATAAGATCAATATCGAGAATGCCGAGAGCCTTACCAGTGAGGAATTCGTACAAGGCCTTTTGAGTGGAAAATGGGATGCAGCTATCGCTACAAGACGTGATGCCGAGAAACACAATAAGGCATACGGAAGTGATGCAATAAAGATCGTGGGTGACCCTATACAGACATCATCAACTAATTATCTTTTCAGCAAAGATGATACACAGCTTCAGCAAGATGTTGACGGTGCCATCAAGCAGCTTAAGGAAAACGGTAAACTCGCTGAGATATCCATAGCTCAGTTGGGTGGAGACTATACGGAAAACGAGTAAACTATGGGCGATCTATTTAGTGCAGACAGATTAGTTGAAGAATTCCCCAAACTGATACCATATCTTATCGAGAATCTAAAAGTCCTGTTATGGGCTACGGTATTTGGTGTGATATTAGGCCTTCTGATAACAGGTGTCAGGATGAAGAAGATACCGATCCTTTATCAGATCACAGTTGTATATATCTCTTTCATGAGAGGAACACCGATGCTGGTTCAGTTGTTGCTGATCTACTACGGATTGCCTGCATTTATCGATCCGATCCTGGGGACGAATATTTCAAGAGAATGGCCACCGATCCTGTTCGCGTATACAACATTTATCCTTAATCAGGGAGCCTTCTTATCTTCGATCTTTTATGGAGCGATCAAGGGTGTCCCTTCAGGACAATTCGAGGCCGGTCTAAGCGTAGGAATGACAAAACTTCAAACTTTCAAACGGATAATTGCTCCGATGGCGGTAAGGATCGCCCTTCCGCCATTCGGCAGCGACTTCGTCGGAGTGTTTCACAATGCATCGTTAGTCTATGTTATCGGTGTCGTAGATATCATGGGAAGAGCAAAAAGTATCGGAAGTGCTACGGGACACGTTTTGGAAGCATACGTCATCGTTGCTCTGCTCTTTATCATCTTCAGTCTGGGAGCGCGTGCATTATTTGGATTTGTCGGAAACAAACTTGATTATGCAAATATTAAAGTGAGGTAATTATGCAGATAGATGTGAAGGCGATATTCGAGAGCTTTGTAAGCGGGCTCACATATCTTCCGAAGACTTTGATCCTTATCCTGGTTCCCTTGAGCATAGGTTTGGTGGTCGGTACGTTGATCGCTCTGGTGAGAATATATAAAGTGCCGGTTCTATCGCAGTTTTTCGCGGTTTTTATTCCAGTGTATCAAGGTGTGCCGATAGTAGTAGCATTAATGGTCTATAACCTGATATATCTGATGAAGACTAACGACGTTTTAAAGTTTTTCGGGAGCAGCAAGACTATTGCTGATATTGACAGTATCTATGTCGGATTGTTCGCTCTGTCTCTAATGATGATATGCAGTATATCCGAGGTGATGAGGGGAGCTCTTTTATCAATAAACAAAGGTCAGTATGAAGCTTCGTATTCGGTTGGAATGACAAAACCACAGACACTTCGTAAGATCATTCTTCCGCAGGTCATATCGATCGCAATACCTGCTCTTATAAATACTACGGTAGGCCTTATTAAATCAACATCCATCGTATATGCGATCGGGATCGCGGAGATACTTTCAGGAGCTCTGGTTCCCTCTTCTCGAAAATACACTTTTTTCGAAGGGTATCTGGCAGCCGCGATCATATACTGGATATTAACGATATTGATAGAACTTTTGTATTCATATTTGGAAAAGAGAACAAGTATTTTCAAAACAGGCAAGACAGAAAATAAAAAGATATGGAGTTTAAAATGTTGGAGATCAAACACATCAGAAAAAGCTTCGGCCGAAATGAAGTCCTGAAAGACGTATCGCTTAATGTAAAAAAAGGAGAGGTCGTTGTTATCCTGGGACCGAGCGGATCCGGTAAGACTACTCTGTTAAGATGTCTTAACTTTCTCGAAAAAGCTGACAGCGGCGAGATTACGATCGGCGATAAAAATGTGGTCATTCAAAATGCAGGGAGAAAAGACATATTGGATCTGAGAAGAAAAACGGGATTCGTTTTTCAGAACTATAACCTTTTCGCGAATAAGACGGCTCTTGAAAACATTATGGAAGGATTGGTTACTGCACGTAAGGTGCCGAAGAAGGATGCGCGAAATATTGCTGAAGAGACACTGAAGTGGGTGGGACTTCATGATAAGGCAGATTACTATCCGAGTCAGCTTTCAGGCGGACAGCAGCAACGAGTCGGTATAGCACGAGCCGTTGCGCTTAATCCTGAAGTGATATTATTTGACGAGCCGACGTCGGCCCTCGATCCTGAACTTGTCGGTGAGATCCTGGAGCTGATCAAGAAAGTTGCGACTAAAGGCATAACTATGATAGTTGTTACTCACGAGATGACTTTTGCCCAGGATGTTGCGGATAAAGTGATTTTTATGGACGGAGGTGTTGTCGTTGAAGAAGGAGCTCCTAAGGAAATTTTCTATCGGCCGAAAGAAGAACGAACAAAGCAGTTCCTTGCTAAATTCATTATCCCGGACAACATGTACTATATTTAATGAGACACAGATAATTAAGATAATCAGGCTCGCATTCCCGGCTTTGGTGGAATTTGCTCTGCAATCTGTTGTTCAATATATTGACCTATACATGGTAGGTGAACTCGGGGTTAATGCTACGGCTGTTGTAGGACTGGGTTCACAGGTTCAGTTTCTGGTCAAGTTCCCAATGACCGGAATGTCGATCGGAGTCCTCTCTTCGATAGCAATGGCGAAGGGTAGAGGAGATGTTGAAAAGATCCGATCAATGGCGGGACAATCGTTAAGATTCAGTGCTGTCGTCGGAATCTTTTTCTGGTTTTTATCTTTTGTTGTAGGTGTTGTATCACCGATCGTTTTTCATTTGGATCCTGAACTTGTCAGGGATTTCTATAACTACTACTTTATCTGCTATTCAACAACGGTATTCTTTTCATTGTCTTCGACTTACGGTTCAGTCCTTAAGGGTGTTGGAGATATGACTTCTCCTATGGTCATTAACGGTCTGGTCAATATATTGAATATCATCCTGAATTTTGTATTTATCTATCGTCTGTCGTGGGGAGTGAAAGGTGCAGCGAGTGGAACTGCTATATCTGTCGCTGTCGGAGGAGTGCTGATGCTGATCGCTACCTTGAGGAATCACGAGACAAAGTTTATCAGGAATGATATCAGAAAAAATAGGGAAGTTCAGAAACAGTTTTACAGGATAGGTCTTCCTGCGGGATTTACGTATATCTCGTCAGGTATAGGAAGAACGATATTCACTTCACTCATCTCAAATCTGGATCCGATAAGTGTGGTTGCACATTTTATCTCGATGACAGTAGAGAGTATCTTCTATATCCCAGCTGTCGGAATACAAAGAGGGGTTGCTACTCTCTCGGGATATTATTACGGCGGTTCCAGGCAGCGTGAACTCAGAAGGATGCTGATCGACGGAAGTGTGATCACATTTCTGATCATGGCGGTTACGGGTGCGGCATTATATGCTTTGGGCGGTGATATTGCAGGCTTTTTCACGGATAGTGAGGACGCAGTAAAAGTTAGTGATGAAGTCTTAAAGATCATCTCGTTCAGCGAACCGATATTCGGGATCAGTATAGTTTTTCAAGCTGTTCTTGAAGGAATGGGGAAGACAAAAGAGACTTTTCTATTATCTTCGTTTACGATGTGGCTCTGTCGTGTGGTGATCTGTTCGTGTGTCGTATATGTTTTTAAGGGGGATCTCAGATCGATCTGGTATTGCATGATAGCAGATAATGTTCTTAGAGCTGTCCTTATGTACGGAAGATTGAAGTTCAAGTATCTTAAGATCGACAAATCTGACACAACAAGTTCTATTCGGGGCAAGGTGAAGCCGCAATGAAAATGAGTTCACACTCCCCAGAAAAGGTTAAATGATCGAGATTAGTCTTTCTCCTTTATACATTTCTATATCTGTACGTATGGTATCAAGCGTGATGTTCCGAATTTGATACATAGCTGTGAGTAGAATTGTAATCAAAAGGAGTATTTCACCCATGCGGATCATAGACAAACTATACGACTATCTTCAGGATTATAATGATACGCTTGTTTTCGACAGACGTAATTCGTATGTTGTCACGACCGAGTCAGCAGAAACCGAATAAAACAACTTGCCATTCAATTGCAAACTTAGGCAACTATTTGGAAAAGTTTGCAATTAAAAGATTGACTAACCCACAGATATATTGCATACTTCTATTGAAAAGTACGGCAACTTATTTATAAAGTGTGCAATTGCGAGGTGACATATGGATATAAAGCGCGACATGTATCTGAATAAGATCATACCGTATATGTGGGATGGTCAGGTCAAGGTTATTACCGGAATCAGAAGATGCGGGAAATCATATCTTCTTAGAACGATCTTCAGAGATTATCTGCTTGCTCAAGGTGTTGCGGTTGAGCAGATCCTTACATTCGAGCTTGATATGGCAAAGGATATTAAGTACAGAAATCCGCTCGAACTTACCAAAAAAGTTAAAGAGACTGTCGGGAAAAATAATAAACAATATTATCTCTTTGTAGATGAGATCCAGCTGTCGGATGAAGTTCCCAATCCTTATAATCCCGACGGTAAGAAGATCACTTTCTATGACGCGCTCAATGATCTAAAAGCAATATCAAATCTTGATGTGTATGTGACCGGTAGTAATTCCAAGATGTTATCAAGTGATATCCTTACCGAGTTTCGCGGAAGAAGTGATGAGATAAGGGTTCATCCTTTAAGCTTCGCGGAATACTATGCGGCAGTGGGCGGTGATAAGACAGAAGCGTTTGATGATTATGCTTTTTACGGTGGGTTGCCGTTAGTCCTTTCAAGACCGGATGAAACTGCCAAGATGTCGTATCTCAAGACACTATTCTCAGAGGTATATCTTAAGGATATCGTCGAACGCAAGAAGATAAAACGATTAGATATTCTGGAAGCGACACTCGATCTTCTGTGTTCGTCGGTAGGATCTCTGACCAATCCGAACAATGTTGCCAAGGCGATGAACTCAAAGCAGAAACTCTCAGGAGAAGACCTTGTATCGAATAATACGGTGACTTCATATATGGATCACCTTGCTGATGCCTATCTCTTTGAAGAGTGTAAACGATACGATGTCAAAGGCAAAAACTACTTCGATTATCCGAACAAGTATTATTGCGAAGATATCGGACTTCGTAACGCAAGGATAGGATTCCGGCAACAGGAGTTGACTCACATCATGGAAAACATTATCTACAATGATCTTCGTATTCGCGGTTGTGAAGTTGATATCGGTGTAGTTTATGCTACTGAAAAGAGCAAGGCTGGTAATAACGTTCAGGTGGCTCGCGAGATCGACTTCATAGCAAATCACGGTGGAAAGAAAACATATATACAATCTGCATTTGCATTAGGAACCGAAGAGAAGGCTTTGATAGAGAACAAACCGTTTTCCCTTACTGGAGACTCATTCCCGAAGATCATAGTTCGCCATGACATCAGAAAACGTTGGTATGATGATAACGGAATCCTCAATATCGGTGTTATAGATTTCCTGCTTGATGATACGATCGTTTGACAAAGGAGCATAGACGTATGGGATATACATTTCAAGAGAGTGACTGGAAACAGTTCAGGAGTCGCATCGGCGGGTGGCAAGAGAATTATATGCGCAAGCTGATAACCGGATACATCGTGATGCTGTCAGATGATACTAAATTCCCATCTGAGAAGTTTTGGGCTTTGGAAGAAAAGATAAACGATGACAAAAAACTTTATGGAGTGACTTGTGAGAGAAAGAGATCTGCTATGGTAACGAATTTGATCACTCTTCTTTATGAGGGGGCCATTACTGATGGTGATCTCAATGGATTCAGCGAGGATCTGTGTACTCTGGTTAAGAATTCAGTTGCGGCACGGGAGTGATTCAGTAGTACGAATGCTTCTTGACTCTAGAAACAAATTACCTCGGGACAATCCGGGGTATTCTTCGCAAATTATCACGTGGGTTTGGGGAACGGAATCCCCAACAAGGTCATGAAGACATAACTCTGAAAATGGGTTATTGAACCTCAATGAGCATCTTGCTCTTAAGCAAGATTGATCATAAAGGTGGTCAAGAAGTACATCAAGACAAAAACGGGAGTAAGTTTGTATCGGAAAAGCACGACAGGACCTATCGCTTGAAGTTTCCAAAGATCACGCCGCATGTGTGCAGACACACATTCTGTTCCAATATGGCAAGAAGCGGGATGAATCCCAAAACGCTCCAGTATATTATGGGACATTCTGATATCACGGTCACGATGAATACTTATACTCATGTTAAGTATGATGACGCGAAGGAAGAGTTTGCCAGAGTTACTGCCATCGGATAACCCCTGTAGTAAATTGGTTCGGTTTTACTACAAATTTACTACAGACCAAGGCTTAGATAGGCCGAATTAGGCCACGATAAGCCAAAACAACAAGAAAGGCCGAGTCCTTGAAAAACCTAATGATCAAAGGCTTTACAAGGTTTTTCGGGGCAAATCGTAACTATGATAAAAGTTTTGTTTATATGCCACGGCAACATCTGCAGGTCCACTATGGCAGAGAGTATGTTTACTTATATGGTGAAGGAGAGAGGACTCGAGGATAAATTCGAGATTGATTCTGCTGCCACGAGCAGAGAAGAGATCGGAAATACGCCTCATTATGGAACTGTCGGAAAACTTAGAGAAGTCGGGATACCGCTCGTACCACATCGTGCTCGTCAGATGACTATGGCAGATTATGACTATTACGATTATCTGATTGGAATGGATTCGGCTAATATCAGGAATATGGCCAGACTTGCTGGCGGACGAGATCAGAAGATATATAAGCTTCTTGATTTTGTTTCGGGAGAAGGCCTTGGCAGAGATGTGGCTGATCCGTGGTATACGGATAATTTCGATGAGACATATGATGACCTTCTGATAGGTCTTGGTGCTTTCCTTAAGCATGTGGAAATTGAGCTTATTTGATCCTATGAGATTGTAATTGCCGTTTTTTTGTGGTTTGCTAGAGATATATCTTTTGGGAGGTTTATCTATGAAAATATTTAAGCGGATAGTAGGTTTAGCTTTGGTTCTCGCGATGACTTCAGGTCTTGTTGCTTGTGCCCCAAAAGAATTTAAACATCAGAAGATGGTGGATTTTTGTGAAGATCATGATATGAACGATTATGACGACTATGATGACTTTCGCAAGGATTGCAGTGCTCATTTAACTTATGGAACCGGAGATGTCGAAGGTATTTATTATTCATGCGATAAGAGTGAAGCCCAGGATATTTATGATGTGATCTTTAACCGCTTTGATCCTTATCCGAGTTATGATGTGGAGCAAACTACCGTGTTTGTCTTCAATGATGGAGATGGCGGTGTGATCCTTTGCTATCTGTTTACGATGGAAGATGAAAAAGACGCCAAGAAACTTTTTAAGAAATACAGCGATCAGGGTATTGAGGACTCTGAGACAGGCGAGGGAAAAGGATATACATATTATATCGAGACAGGGGAGAATCCTAAGGGAAAAGCTATGTTGGAAGGCTTTTATGTGTGCGGAAAGACAGTACTGACTTTTAAGACTATGATCGATAATACTGATCTTATTGATGATCTTTGCGACACATTTAAGGTTATATCTCCAACGGAATTAGACTGATATGGAACTGATAGGAAAAGTATTTGACAGCGCTGTGATACTTAAAAGGCGATCCAGAGTCGATGACCGGGGAGTCATGACTGTTGTTAATGATGAGAGCATCGATGGTTTTCGAGCAAAGGAGACCAGGATCTATTCAATGAATGTAAAAGGGACCTTTTTCGGAATACATTATCGTGATGAGGAAGATCCGATGAACAGGATCGTTACTGTCATAAAGGGCAGGGGTATGGATTATCTTGTGGATCTTCGAAAAAACTCGCCGACGTATCTCAAATGGGAAAAACTGGAACTTACCGAAGAAAACGCACTGGTTGTCTTAGTTCCTTCCGGGATTGGACATGCTTTTCTGTCGCTTGAGGAGAACACGATCCAGTGTTACTCGACGGACAGGAGCGGCAAGGACGGTTACATCAAGACTTTGAATCATCTCGATGAGAAGATCGGATTACAGCTCGAGATACCGGTAGCAGCCATATCAGATTATGACATAACTGCTCCGTATCTATGCTGAAGCAGTAGCATTTGTTTGAACAGTGATCTTTGATACGCTTGGCTTGGAAAGGAACAAAAGGTAAGCTCCGAATACTGCCTTTGTAAGGGCATCAGCAGCAAAACTGATCCATGTATATTCGTATGGCAGATGATAACCTACAAGTGCGATAGTAGCGCATACGGCGCCGAGAAATATCATGCTCTTGCCGTGTACAAAATAGAATGTGCAGAAGTGGATCGCTGTAGCGATCATGACGCCGAGCCAGATCATTCTCCAATTCCATGTGGCAAAGTATCTTCCTGAAAAGATCGACATCAGGAAGAACAGAGAACAGATTGAAAAGAATATCATCTTCTTTTGAAATCCGCTCATCTTGCCCTGTGACAGCTTGGCGCGGACCTTCTTATCAACATTGGAGATAAAAAAACAGACATAATATCCGATCAGAAAGATTATAGGGTTGATAATGAAATGTCCGCCGAATATAAGTGATATGCCGATGACCGCTCCGACTGATATGAGCCAAAGGCCACACAGCCTTTTGTTGTTGAATTCAAGCTTTTCTTTTGTGTTCATTTCGGTAACCTCCGTTTCTCATGGCTCTATTATTGCCTTTCGAAAAAGAGTTCTGTAGTGAACAGCATCACGACTTCACATGACAAATGTCATTTACCGGAGATCGTCCTCTCGTAGAAAAACATGAACTGCTGTATGATACCTGCAGTCTCAGGGTATAAGGAAGTGTCAAAAGAACCGCCGTAGTACTTGTCGATGATCCTTTTGATCCATACGTCAATAGGGAAGATGCCGGTGCGGCTGAAGCCGAAGAGCATCGTACAATTAGCTACTTTGGTGCCTACACCGAACATTGAAGTCAATATTGCGTACAATTCTTCATCGCTTTTTGTTTTAAGCGATTCAAGGTCGATCTTACCTGAATAGATATCCTGAACAGCTTCGATTATGTATCTGTCCCTGTATCCGACGCCCATATCCGTTATGTCCTCGAGTTTGGCTTTGGAAAGAGCCTTACAGTCAGGGAATGTGTAGTATGTTTTCTTTTCAGGTCTGATGAATGGATCAGACAGGGAAGGGAGCTTTATCTTTTTGCCGTACTTCTCGCAGATCTTCTCGACAGAAGTCATGATCGACGGGATCGAGCGCCTTTGAGAGATGATATAGCTTATAAGCGTCTCAAAAGGCTCCTGTTTCAGGATCCTTATACCGTAACCGAAAGCAGCTGCATCCTTAAGGTACTCGTCATCTTCATCTATGCTGTGAAACACCTTGACGTAATCGCGGTCAAGATCGAAGTAGTCATTCCAAATGTTTTCGAAATCTTCCTCATCACAGGAAAAAGCAAAATCATCACCGCCGAGACATGCGATCTGAAGGTATTTTCCCTTGGCGACGAGTTCCACATGGGTATCGTCCAGGATCTTGAACCTGAATGCCTGGCCGCTTAGGGCTATCTTGTGAGGGTCGAAGAATGGAATGGTTTTTTCGAGCATAAAAAAGCTCCTTTTTTGATATTATGTTTCTCAGTATACACTTTTTATGGTGTGTGATGTAAAATTATTCAAATGCTTTTTCGGGGGTAAACATGAGGATTTCGGATATATATAAGAATAAGGACAGGGTCTTATCGTTTGAGATATTCCCTCCAAAACATGATGAAGAGCTGACAAATATCGATGCCACGCTCGAGATCATGAGTGACCTTCATCCTGACTATATCAGTGTTACCTTCGGTGCAGGCGGTTCATCCAATAATAACAAGACCATTAGGCTTGCAAGAAAGATCAAGGATCAGTATAAGATCGAACCGGTCGTACATCTTACGTGTCTTACATATTCCAAGGAAGAGATCGACAGATTCTGCCTGGAACTTAAGGATAACGGGATCGAGAATATCCTTGCTCTTCGCGGAGATATCAATCCTAACCTTGAGATGAAGGATGACTTTAAGCACGCTTCTGACCTTATAACATACATTAAGAGCAAGTACGATTTCTGTATCGCAGGAGCATGCTACCCTGAGTGCCACCCGGATTCACCAAGCCGCGTATCAGAGTTCGAGAATCTGCGTAAGAAGGTTGATGCAGGTGCGGAGATCCTTCTGTCACAGCTCTTTTTTGATAATGACCTGTTCTACAGATTCGTGGAAGATTCCAGGATCGCAGGTATCGATATCCCGATCACACCGGGTGTCATGCCGGTCGTTAACGCAGCTCAGATCAAGAGAATGGTAACAACATGCGGTGCTTCTTTGCCTCACAGATTTGAGAAGATAGTAAAAAGATATGAGAACAACAGTGAGGCCCTTCTGGATGCGGGTATCTACTATGCCATATCCCAGATAATCGATCTTCTGGCAAGCGGCAGCGACGGAATTCATCTTTATACGATGAATAACCCGACGGTTGCTAAGAAGATCTGCGACGGAATACGAAATATCGTTTAAGATAAAACGAAGGGGTTGTCGATCAGACAACCCCTTATGTTTTGCTTCGTTGCAGTGAGATTTGCCTTTTATTGGGAAGTGAGTCGGCAAGATCTCACATGAGAAAAGCAGCGAATATCAGAAGTAAAGATCGCGCTTACCTTCGTTGATCATGGCAAGACGCTTCTCACATGTCTCACGGGCAGCAGGATTAGGAATGTTCTGCAACTCGCGCTGTATGAGTTCCTCACCGATACGCTTAGTGTCTTCGGAAGCGTAGTCGTTAAGGTATTCTCTGAGTGTCAAAAGAGCATTCGGATGACAGCAGTTCTGGATCTGCTTGCTCTTGCAAAGAGCCATGAATCTGTCACCGGTTCTTCCTTCTCTGTAACAAGCAGTGCAGAAGGAAGGGATATATTTCATCTCCATGAGCCAATGTACGACTTCATCCAATGTCCTGTTATCGGATACATCAAACTGTGCAGAGTTATCTTCCTCAGGCTCCGGTTCAGCATAACCGCCGACGCTCGTTCTTGAAGCACCGGAGATCTGTGATACGCCAAGGTGGATAACTTTTTCACGTACTTTCTTTGACTCTCTTGTAGAGATGATCATACCTGTATAAGGAACTGCGATCCTTATGAGGGCGCAGATCTTAGCAAATGTATCGTCGTCGATTCCGTTATCAAAAGCTGAAGGATCGATATCATCAGCTCTCTTGATACGCGGAACTGAGATAGTATGAGGACCAACACCGTGAACAGTCTCAAGGTGTTCAGCATGCATGAGAAGTCCTGCGAACTCGTATTTGTATAGCTCGAGACCGAAGAGAACGCCAAGTCCTACATCATCGATTCCGCCTTCCATGGCACGGTCCATAGCTTCCGTATGGTAAGCGTAGTTGTGCTTAGGTCCTGTCGGATGAAGCTTCTCATAGCTTTCCTTATGATATGTCTCCTGGAAAAGGATATATGTACCGATGCCTGCTTCCTTGAGCTTTCTGTAGTTCTCAACTGTTGTTGCAGCGATGTTTACGTTAACTCTTCTGATGGCACCGTTCTTGTGTTTGATAGAATAGATAGTCTTGATACATTCGAGAATGTACTCGATAGGGTTATTTACCGGATCTTCGCCGGCTTCGATAGCAAGACGCTTGTGACCCATGTCCTGAAGTGCAATAACTTCTTTCTTAACTTCTTCCTGGGTAAGCTTTTTTCTGCAGATGTGCTTGTTCTTCATGTGGTAAGGGCAGTATACACAGCCGTTAACACAGTAGTTTGAAAGATATAACGGAGCAAAGAGTACGATCCTGTTGCCGTAGAAGTCTTTTTTGAACTGCTCGGCGAGAGCATACATCTTCTGTACACGCTCTTC
>JAGCGK010000039.1 GCA_017649645.1 Clostridiales bacterium
CATGGAAACACTCAAAAAAGCTGCGATCATTTTCTTGTTCTTCATAGGATCGTCCTCCGTGTTTTCTTGTCTGTATTATAACCATCATGACCATTCTCGAAAACACTGTTTTCTAAGTACTTGACGATGCGAAGCACTTCTTTGTTTCGAATAACATTTATTTGCACGGCAAATACAAATAATTCACCCGTTACCCGCATCAAAGAAGTCTCTTATATATCTCCAACATGCTCTCCATCTGATAACGCAAAAGCCACGCTGCATTGTTATACTTTGGTTCCGCTTTTATCACATCGAGCAAAGCAGGATAATACTTTTCCGTTTCCTTTATCATGCGGTATATCCTCTCGCGGCTTAATCCCCACGCCATGGTCGTTATGTTATTGCATCTGTCCATGCACTTGATAAGGGATGCTTTAGGATCTGAAGCGATGGCGGAATAGTATTCCTTCATGACAGCATCACGATTCTCAGGGTTCTTTTTCTCGTGCGTCAGAAGCCCGACAAGTTTTCGAGTATCCTCATCTACCGGAAGGTCATCAATGGTCTTACCGCAGTCTTCCACCACGTCGTGCAAAAGACATGCCGCGATCACGTCATCATCTTTGATATCCATCGACAGCGCATGGCACGCCAGGTTCAGCGGATGATAGATATAAGGCACATCCGACTTCTTACGCTTCTGTCCCTCATGCGCTTCGATCGCATAATCCACGGCCTTGAGCGTATTGGTAAGCTTGAGATTTTTCGCAGTTGCCTTAACGAAAGTCCTCATATGCTCCCAGTTATATATCGTCTTTTTCTCCTTGAAAAAATCCTTCCGATCTTCGACCAGAGCCGACAGCGACACATCAAAGACCTCCGCAAGCCTGATGAGCTTATCGGTATCAGGTTTGTACTCATCGCGCTCCCAGGAAGATACCGCCTGGAATGTCACTCCGACCTTATCCGCAACCTGCTCCTGAGTTAGTTTCAATCCTTCTCGAAAACTTTTGATATTGCTTCCAAGGCTCATACCAAAACCTCCTTAATCCATAAATCCGAAGTTATATATATCCGTTGCTCCGTACTGTTCCAGATCCTTTTTCATTTTCCCCTGGAAATGTTCCATGAGACCTTGGTCCCATCCGTCATCGCTTAAGCCCAGATCCTTCGGCAAGACGGTAAATTCAACTCCGCTTAGTTTAAACTTTGTCTTGACCAGTTTGGCAGGCCATCCCGGATCCTTATCCCACTCTTCTTTTTCCCTGACCAGATCCTTCTTCCACTTGTTGATAAGAAAGTTAACGATCTGTTCGTTTTCTTTGTTCTGACGGTCTTTTCTGTTTGTCATTCTTATCACCTCCATCCACCTATAGGATAGAGGAGCTTACACAAATATTTTAGCGAGCAGGAATAGAAGTATCAATATCAAATTCAAGTTGTACTTGAATCGTCAATCTGTCCGAATAATGAACGCAGGATACGTATATACTCAAGAAAAACAGGAAAGGAGGAATCGATAATGACACTTTCAGAAGCCAAAGGATTCATAATGGATTATTACTACGATGACAATCCGACAGATGAGACTTTCTTCCTGTTTGAAGAAGCTATGCTTTATCTGATCGAGAACTATCATGACCCTAAGGATATGCATAATCTCGCTTTTGCTTATCTTTCTCAGCGAAGATTCGATCTCGAGTGCAAATATCTGGAAATGGCTGCCGAATATAACTATGGTCCCTCCTTAGAAGAACTGGGGTACATCTGGTATTACGGACAGACAGGAACCGTTGACTATGAGAAGGCTTTTAAATATTTCTCGAGAGCCATGGAATGTGATGATGAAGTCTTAAGAGCTTACAGCGAATATAAGATCGCAGATATGTACCACAACGGATTCTATGTAAAGAAGGATGAAGCAAAATACAGGAGCATGATCGAGAGTCTTTATGACAGGATCTCACATCCGGAAAAGTTAGGTCAGGTTTACGATATCGATTCCTTCCCAATGCCGGATATCGCTTATCGTCTGGCCGGTATCAGAGCTGAAGAAGGCAAGGATGATGAAGCTCTGAAGTTGCTTTCCAAGGCTAAAAGACAGCTACAAGAAGATATCCGTAACAACCCGTCATGGTGGGGCAATATCGAAGTAATGGAGAGGATCGTTCTCCTTTCTGACAAGATATCATCCAAGGACAAAAAGCA
>JAGCGK010000040.1 GCA_017649645.1 Clostridiales bacterium
CATAAGGATAATGAGAAGGATATATGTCGTGATCTTGGTGATGATATGTTCATAGTTAGGGAATATATAAGCAAATCCGCTTACTACGATACAAGTTGCAAACCAGGAAAGCTTCGTAACAAGATGCCTCTCGGATGATGACTTTGCAAGAGTCTTAAGTGTCGGTGTCTTGGCTCTTGATGAGATGATCTTATGGACGATCGCAATCACGACACATAAGAAAACGCTTATAGCTGCGATGATAATTATCTCGATCGAGACAGTAATAAGTTTTGTAAGTACATCATTGAGTCGAAAACTCGCGATCATTTCTTCCAGGGTCTTAAAAAACATCATATCCACCTTTAATAGAATTTTTCCAATATTATATAAAAAAACGTATAAAATATCATCTATGCTAATCAGAGGCCTTTTAGTAGAATAATCATTGAGTTTAAAGATTGGGAGAAAAACGATGATAACGATTATCGGCGGATTCCTGATGGCACTTGCAGACAGCGTGCCGGGTGTATCAGGCGGAACAATAGCTTTTATAATGGGTTTTTATGATGAGTTTATCAACTCGATCTCATTGCTGCTTAAGGGAAAGAAAGAAGAACGTAAGAAAGCATTCTTTTTCCTTCTGAAAGTCGGCATTGGCTGGGTTACCGGTATGGTCCTTGCAGTGTTGCTTCTTAACGCCGTTTTCGAAAAGCATATCTATCTTATTAGTTCCATGTTCCTCGGATTTGTTCTTGCAGCGATACCTTTGATCGTTATCGAGGAGAAGAAGTGTCTTAAAGGAAAATATTATAACGTTATTTTTTCACTTATTGGTGCAGCTGCCGTTGTAGGCATCACCCTTTTCAGAGCATCAATGACGGATGGTAATGGATCGGCTTTCACTTTAGGAGTTAAGAGCGGTCTTTATCTGTTCTTCTGCGGTGTGCTTGCAGTATGTGCAATGGTCCTTCCGGGAATTTCAGGATCGACATTGATGTTGATCTTTGGCGTCTATATGACGATCATCGGGGCAGTAAAGTCTGTTATCACTTTTGACTTTAAAGCTCTTCCTATTTGCATTATCTTCGGTGTAGGTGTTCTCGTAGGAGCAGCAAGTATAGTAGGTATCCTTAAAAAAGCCCTTTCGAGATTCAGATCTCAGACTATCTATCTTGTATTGGGACTTATGGCAGGTTCTCTTTATGCTATCGTAAGAGGCCCTGAATCACTTGACGAACCAATGCCTATGATGGATCTGCATACATTCAGCATTATCTTCTTTATTATAGGAATTGCCGTAATCGTAGGCCTTCAGGTATTGAAAACTGTTGTAGGGAAGAAAAACGGAACGATCGAAAGTAAATAAGCGAAACGTTATACTTTGATTGCCAAATTTATTGTGCAACTTCACAACATATTCATTATACACCCATATACATTTTGTCGAAAGTGTGCAAATTGCATAATCTCGATTTTGAATTTATGGGAATTATTACAGTTGTGTTACAAGGGGTGGGATTATATACTTAAACTAGCTCCAGGGAATACGAGAACACAAAGAGTTTTCGATCCACGGTCGCCGATAAGATAAATCTTTATATCTGATCGGAAGCGAGCAGCGATTGACGGGATGGGATGCTATCCGCAAGTCGCAGGTTGTAACAGTTTAGTCATTCGGATCTTTGTTCCGCGGTTGAGTGAGAGGTCGCCACCGATAGGAGAAGTTCGAAGCAGATTGACCTAACGGTACATCCTAATCGTGCGAACCGAGTAGCCGGTTTAAGTTTATGGCTGTTGCCGCATCGCAAGCGGTAGCGATAAACAGGTTAAGTAACAAGACTGATTAGGCGGTGAATGGGAGTCATTGTTTGGGAGTTACGTTAATGACAATGGCGATTGATTAGGCGTTATGGCTGTTGAAGGCTCGGTAGTAAAGGACGTGTGATGGTAGAGGCTTATTTAGTGGATTGGTTCGCTGGAGCTTTTGTATGTTTGTTGAAACTGTCTGAATAAATTTTTTCGGACAGTTTATTATTTTTAATTTTATTTTAACGAGAGTTGATGTAAAATACTTGTGCTAACTAATATTGGAGGATTGTAATATGAAGCGTTTTTTCGGTTACCTGTTGACCTATATTTTGGTTACTGTTTTTGCCGCTACGATCACTTGGGGTGTATATATGATCGTTAACGGTGCAATTGGTGACGACGATTTTGTTCAGCTTAGTGCCATTGTTCAGAGTGCAGAGAAGCCTACTCCGGAACAGGATAAGGTTAAGAGCCTTTTTAAAGAGGAATACAGAATTTCTTATCTTCAGCCATTGAAGTTCTCTTTTGATTACGAAGGAAAGCATTACGTTGTACAAAAAGAGATGGTTATCGCAGAAGAATACTATGATACAGTTCCATCACTTGAAGGTAGATCTCCAAGTACATCTTATTCAACAGGACAAAGAGTAACTCTTTATGTAAATAAGAATAACCCTGAACTTATTAAGCTCATGGAAGGCGCTTCAGAGAAGACAGTTGAATTGAAAACTGTTCTTTATTTCGCAGTACCTGTATATGCAATTATCATGCTCTTGTTCACAGTTTCTTTCGCTAAGAAAGAGAAGGCTATCAAGAAGCAGAAGTTCTATGATAAGTATGGTATGAACGATATGAGGTTCTAATTCTCATTAAGATTATGAATTAATAAAGGTGCATTCAAAATAAATTGAATGCACCTTTTTATTTGTGGTGGAGTATACGGGACTTGAACCCGTGACCCCCACACTGCCAGTGTGATGCGCTCCCAACTGCGCTAATACCCCGAACGGCATAATTATAACATTTTTCAGATTACTGAAAATAACTTGTTGACAAACCCAAATTTGTCTAGTACAATCTCTTTGCGCTTGAGAGAGCGCCCCAGTAAAACAACGGCATGGAAGCTTAGCTCAGCTGGGAGAGCATCTGCCTTACAAGCAGAGGGTCACAGGTTCGAGCCCTGTAGTTTCCACCATAATGGCGCAGTAGTTCAGCTGGTTAGAATGCCAGCCTGTCACGCTGGAGGTCGAGGGTTCGAGCCCCTTCTGCGTCGCCAGTTAACCGGTTCCTTCGGGAACCGGTTGCTATTCGCCCAGATAGCTCAGTCGGTAGAGCAGGGGACTGAAAATCCCCGTGTCGATGGTTCGATTCCGTCTCTGGGCACCAATCCCGATCATGAAAGTGATCGGGATTCTTTTTTGCAGAAAAACAGCGAGATAGAAAACGGAAAAATGCTCTATTTCTGCAAATGTCCGTCTATCTTTTTTGCGCACGTTGTAATATATTATTTAACGTTCGCATAAATTTTTTTTATTATGAAGGAATGGTAGATAAAAATGGAAAAGGCTTTTTCGAAGAAGTCAGAAGAAATCGTAAGTGAATTAGGCACAGACCTGGAACAGGGTCTGAGTGCCGCTAAGGCCGAAGAGATCCTTTCTAAGGTAGGCCCGAACAGTTTGGGTGAGGCGAAGAAGACTCCGCTTTGGAAGCGCTTCCTCGGACAGTTCGCAGATGCTATGGTATTCATTCTTTTGGGTGCTGCGGCTCTTTCTGCTGTAATGGCAGTCAGGGAAGGCGGCGGATTTAAGAGCTGGATCGATGTAATCGTAATCCTTGCTATCGTCGTTCTTAACGCCGTTCTTGGTGTTTATCAGGAAGGTAAGGCTGACGAGGCTATCGCTGCTCTTAAGAAAATGAGCGCTCCGCAGACAAAAGTTATAAGAGACGGTAAGGTCGTTATGATCGATTCCGACAAAGTCGTTCCGGGTGACATCGTTAATCTGGACGCAGGTGACTCCGTCTCTGCAGATATGAGACTGTTCTATGCAGGCTCTTTGAAGATCGATGAGGCTTCCCTTACAGGTGAGTCAGTTCCGGTCGAGAAAAACGCTGAGGCGGTTCTTGCTGAGGATTGTTCCATCGGTGACCGTTCCAATATGGCTTACATGGGTACTGCCGTAACATACGGCCGTGGTAAGGGTATCGTTGTTGCTACCGGTAAGGATACTGAGCTTGGTAAGATCGCTAATAAGCTTTCCAATATCGAAGATGAGATCACACCTTTGCAGAGAAACTTGAATTCTCTCGGTAAGGTTCTCGCTATAGTCTGTATCATCGTTTGCGTCATCGTATTTGTCGTTGACCTTGTTGTTCAGAAGCAGAGCTGGGACAATGCATTGATGACAGCTGTTTCTTTGGCTGTTGCTGCTATCCCTGAAGGACTTTCCGCAGTAGTTACGATCGTTCTTGCTCTCGGCATGACAAAGATGGCTACGAAGAATGCAGTTGTAAGAAAGCTTCTTGCTGTTGAGACACTCGGCTGTGTAGATGTTATCTGCTCTGATAAGACAGGTACTCTTACACAGAACCAGATGACAGTTAAAAAGCTCTTTGACGGTAAGGATATCTACGATGTAACCGGTAACGGTTACGGCCCTGAAGGTAAGATCCTTGATCCTGATGGAGTTGAGACTCCTTTGAATGATGTCCTGAAAAGACTTGTCCAGGCAGCTGTTCTTTGTAACGATGCTTCGATCAACGTAAGCTCTGACGGGAAATATACATGTATCGGTGACCCTACAGAAGGTTCCCTTACAACGCTCGGTCTTAAGACTTCAATGGCAAGTGCAGACCTTAATCAGAAGTTCCCTAGAAAGAACGAGCTCCCTTTCGACTCTGACCGTAAGATGATGACAACATATCACAGCGGCATTGTTGAAGGTAAGTTCATCTCCTTTACAAAGGGTGCGCCTGACGTCGTCCTTTCAAGATGTACAAAATACTTTGACGGTACTGACGAAAAGGAGATGACTCCTGAAGTCTTCAAGCGTATCGAAAAAATTAACCACGACTTTGCTACTAAGGCTATCCGTGTTCTGGCTTTCGGTTACAGAACACACGATAATGTCGATCATGAGGATTTCGAGCATGAGACAAACATGGTATTCATCGGTCTCATCGGTATGATCGATCCTGCAAGAGAAGAGGCTAAGGATGCTATCAAGGTATGCCATGAGGCAGGTATCCGTGCAGTAATGATCACGGGTGACTACAAAGATACTGCTGTTGCCATCGCCGAAGATCTCAACATGATGGGTGAAGGCGTCAACGCCATGAGCGGTACGGAACTTGATCAGACAACTGACGAGCAGCTTTTGGAACTCTGCGAATATACAAACGTTTATGCCCGTGTTTCACCTGAGCATAAGGTTAGGATCGTTGAGAGCCTTAAGAAGAAGGATCACATCGCTTCCATGACAGGTGACGGTGTTAACGATGCCATGGCTCTTAAGACAGCGGATATCGGTGTTGCAATGGGTATCACTGGTACTGATGTTGCCAAGAACTCCGCTGACATGATCTTGATGGATGATAACTTCGCTACTATCGTAAGCGCAGTTGAGGAAGGCCGTGTAATCTACAGCAATATTAGAAAGTTCGTAGCTTTCCTTCTTTCCTGTAACGTCGGTGAGATCCTCGTTATCTTCCTTATCTCACTTATCCCGAATTCCGTTGTTCCGGGCATCGCTGCTCCTTTGACAGCTATCCAGCTCCTGTGGCTCAACCTTATCACAGACAGCTTCCCGGCATTGGCTCTCGGCCGTGAGAAGGGCGAACCTAACATCATGAAGGTTCCTCCGCGTTCAAAGGACGAGCCTATCATCAATAAGCCTATGAAGATCACCATCGCATGTCAGGCTATCGCGATCTTCGTAACTGTTGCTACTGCATTTATCACTGCGCTTCTTACAAAGGGCGGAATCTTCTTCGATGCTTCAGGTGAAGCAGAGATCTTGAAGGGTGCAAGAACAGTTGCTTTCGCTACATTGATCCTTGCTGAGCTCTTCAGGGCTTTCGCTGCAAGATCTGAATCCGTCTCTGTATTTAAGATCGGTCTTTTCAGCAACAAGTTCATGAACATCTCGGTGCTTCTCGCGATCGTGCTCCTGTTCGCAGTTATTTACATCCCTGGCGTAAACATGATCTTCGGATGCACAATGCTCAATCCTATGGCTTGGCTCGTGATCGTTCCGCTCGCGTTTGTGCCGTTCGCTGCCAGCGAGATCATGAAGTTGATCAAAAACAAGAAAAAATGATTTGCAACACAAAAACACATGTGTTATTATCTATTGGCTAATAAGAAGTAATATGGAGGCAAGCATAAATGAGCGTTTTGGCTATCGTGCTTACGTGTCTGGATCTAGTATTTGCAGTTGCTCTTATCATTCTCTTCCTCGCACAGGAAGGTAACGATAACGGTATGGGTGTTGTAGGCGGAGGAAGCTCCGATTCTTTCTACAACAAGCAGAAGGGCAGAACACTCGAAGAGAAACTCAAGAGATTTACACTCTACTGTGTTTTGGGATTCTCTGTATGTTCAGTGCTTATCTACCTCTGCATTTCCCGCGGTTGGTAAATCAAAACAGGTCAAGAAACTTATTGCTGCTCTGTCTTATAGGCAGAGCAGTTTTTTTATGCTTTTTCGAAAACAATAGGAAAGAAGTATATAATGATAGAAAAGGGGTCGAGGTAGTTATCTATGGCAAATAAAAAGCATTTCAGCAGAACGGCGGCAGCAATGAGCTTAAGACAGAGGCAGCGTAACGCCGTCATGAAACCGATGGAAGATGACAGACCGAAGAATTTCTCGGAACTGCAGCCGAGGGGACCTCTGGGTGTCAAGAATACCGTTGTGGGTATCCTCAAGGAAAACGGTGACGGCGGTATCGTGGTGCCGGATCCGTCATTTAGAGAGACTAATTTCGGAATGGTCTATATCGATAGGACCAATATGAACGGCGCGCCGTACAACATGACGGTCGTAGCCGAAGTCTTGAACCCGAGCTCGGGAACGACTTTCCACGGCAAGATAATAGAAGTTTTGGGTGATGCGGGAAATAACGATGTCCGCATGCTCGCTGTCATGCATCAGTTCGGCTTAAGCGGAACCTTCCCGAATTTTGTTCAAGATGAGGTCAAGGACCTTCCGTTCAGCCCGACGGATGAGGAAGTTGAAAATGAGATCAAAGCCGGAAGAAAGGATCTCAGGGATCTTCTGACGATAACTATAGACGGCGAAGAGGCTAAGGACTTAGATGACGCTATCTCCATCGAGCCGATGGACGATGATAAGTACAGGCTCTATGTTCATATCGCTGATGTTTCCCACTATGTACGTGAGAATACGGAACTTGATAAGGAAGCGATGCTCAGGGGAACTTCCGTCTATCTGGTAGACAGGGTTATCCCGATGTTGCCGCCGAAGTTGTCGAACGGATTATGCTCTCTTAATCCTAACCTTCCGAGACTTACGCTGACGGCTGAGATGGTCGTAGACAGCGAAGGTAACACTTTGTACGGTGAAGTCTACGAGAGCGTTATAAAGAGCGATATGCGAATGAACTATAACGAGTGCTTCAAGATCCTCTTCAGACCTGAAAAGGAAGACGCCGAGAAGTACGGAGATATCATCCAGATGCTCTGGCATATGAAGCGCCTTACCGATATCCTCAAAGGTTATAGAGATGAAAGGGGAGCAATCAACTTCGAGATACCTGAGACGAAGGTTATCCTTGATGATGAGGGTAATCCTACGGATATCATGCCTTATCCGACGAACTACTGTCACGGCATGATCGAGGAGTTCATGATCTGCGCCAACGAGTTTATCGCGAAGAAGTTCGCGATGCTCAATTATCCTTTTGTTTACCGTATCCACGAAGAACCTGACAGGATGAAGATCACGAGGTTCTGTACTGTAGCGAGAAACTTCGGTGCGCTCGGAACAATAAGAGGAAAGATCACGCCTAAGGCCATTAACGATTATATGGCCAGCATAAGAGACGAGAATGCTATCCCGTCGCTTAATACCATCCTTCTGAGATCCATGGCGAAGGCGAGATATGCGCCTGAGAATATGGGACACTTTGGCCTCGCGTCAGAGTTTTATTGTCACTTCACAAGTCCTATCAGAAGATATCCTGACCTTTATATCCACAGGATCATCAAGACATATCTTCACGGAAACGATAAGCGAAAGCATTTTGCAGGACTTGTGGGCGGCGTAGCTGACCATAGTTCCGATATGGAGAGAAACTCCGTTGAGGCGGAAAGACAGTCAGTTCAGATCAAGGTCGCGATGTATATGCACGACAGGCTCGGACAGCACTATGTCGGTAAGATCTCATCCATCATAGGCGCGGGAGTTTTCGTTGAGCTTCCTAATTCCTGTGAGGGCTTTGTGCCGTTCAGGAGCATGAAGGATCATTACCTCTTTGACGAGATGTCCTTAAGAGCAATCGGAAGACATTCCGGAAATAAGCTTCTCATCGGTCAGGAAGTCGGTATTATCGTGGCTGCGGTAGATCTTGATACCAACAAGATCGACTTCGTTTTCGATGAGAGTGTGGAAAAAGGCGGAAATAAAAAAGCCGACTCGAATGAGCCGGCGCCTAAAGGCAAAAAGAGCAAGCGCGGAAGAAAGCTCCGCGGAAGATCTTCAAAGAGAAGATAAGTTACTCAACGATGAACTTCTGAAGCTTCTCAATGAAGTCGTCGCAGTTGTCGGAGAAGATCTCGAGTTCGATCGGTTTTGCGAGATCGAGACTGAAGATACCCATAAGGCTCTTTGCATCAACAACATAGCGGCCTGAAACTAGGTCAATGTCGTATGGGCAAAGGTTTGTGAGTGACACGAATTCCTTAACTGCGTTAATTGTATCGAGTTTGATCTTAAGCTTTGTCATATATGCATTTCTCCTTGATTCATGACTTGATGATAACACAATTGAAACTCTAATTGACAAAAGATTTTCTGCTGTATTAGTATAATTTTTGTTCGATTTTCATAGAAAGGTCAGGTTATTCCGTGAAGGTATATTTTTACACATTGGGATGCAGGGTGAATCAGTATGAAACTGATGCCGTCAGGCAGGTCTTCATCAAGGAAGGCTATGAGATCGTCGACTCTCCGGAGCTCGCCGATGTATGCGTCGTCAACACCTGCACGGTCACGGGAGAAGCTGACAGGAAGAGCCGCCAGCAGCTTAGAAAGATGGCAAGGATCAATCCTGACGCCATAATCTGTGCCATGGGCTGCAGTACCGAGATGAACGGGGATCATATTGATGCCGACGTTGTCTGCGGTACCAGGGACAAGCATCTTATATGTGAGAAGATCAAGGACTTCGTCGCATCGAACAAAGCGAAGGAACATAAAGGGAAACTTACTGAGAAGACTTCTCTTAACGAGGGCTTTGCTGATTTCGGAACAGTTCTGTCACCTGAGATGAGCAGAGCATATATCAAGATTGAAGACGGCTGCAACAGTTTCTGTACCTACTGCATTATCCCTTATGCCAGGGGAAGAGTAGTAAGCAGGAGCGAGGAAAGCGTTCTCGAGGAAGTTACTAACGTCGCATCTAGGGGTATCAGGGAAGTCTGCATAACGGGAATCCACCTTTGTTCCTACGGTAAGGACAGGGGAGAAGACATAATGTCCCTTTATTCCCTCATCCACAAGGTCGGACTGATCGACGGTGTCGACAGGATATCCCTGGGTTCGTTAGAGCCGAAGTCGCTGACTGACGAGTTTATCAAGGCTCTGTCGACAGAGAAGAAGCTTTGCAAGCATTTTCATCTGTCGCTCCAAAGCGGCTCTGACACGGTCCTTAAGCGCATGAACAGGCACTATAACACTGATGAGTATTATGAGATCACCCGTAAGCTTCGCAAGGCTTTTCCTGATATGTCGCTTACGACGGATATAATCTGCGGATTTCCTCAGGAGACAGACGAGGAATTTCAAGAGACACTCGAATTCGTCAAGAAAGTCGGCCTTAACAAGGTCCATGTTTTCCCTTATTCCGTTCGAAAAGGAACGAAGGCGGCAGGCATGCCTCAGGTACCGGCCGATATTGCCAAGGAAAGAACAAGAAAGCTAATCGCTCTTTCTGACGAGCGCGAAAAAGAATTTTCGAGGTCATTTATCGGCAAGGAAGTTGATGTCATGATCGAGAAAGTCGACTTGGTCGATGGCGTTTTCGAGCTGAAGGGATATACGGGAGAGTATGTTTATGCCGTTATTCGAAAGACTGAGATAGAAAAGGATCCGAAGGAATATATCGGAAGTGTTATAAGAGGTCGGGGAACGGGCGTTGAAGGTACTATTCTGACGGTTTCGTAGATGTATTCAGATATTTGTCGAAAAATCAAAAATAATTGCATTTAAATGTAATTAATGTGTTACAATGGATTAAAGGGAAAGTACGGAGGGATCTATGGCAAATTCTGAGACCACAAGGTTTAATTTTTCGGCTGATAAATCAGCTAATGTCAGAGAGCTCATGACATATGTTTTGGGTGCTCTTCAGGAGAAGGGATATAACCCGATCAATCAGTTGGTCGGATACTTTATCTCGGGAGATCCTACGTACATCACAAACTACAAGGGTGCACGCGGAGTCATCAAGAGGATCGAGAGAGACGAGCTGCTGGAAGTGATCATCACGGAGTACTGTTCCAAGCTCAACTGATTTTGATAGTAAGTACGGACCGGTGCGATCGCATCGGTTCTTTTTTTCGAGAAGAAAACGGAGGAAATAAATGGATCAAGGACGAGTAATGGGTATCGACTTCGGCATGAGACACATAGGTGTCGCACTGTCTGATGTGCTGAGGATAACGGCCACGGGATACGAGACGGTGAACTGGAACGGCAAGGACGTGGATAAGCCTGTCGCGAGGATCAAGGAGATCGTTGATACCATGGGTGTCACTGAGATCGTTCTCGGAAAGCCTTCCAAGACGGACGGAACCAAGAGCGAATCTGAGATGAAGGCGGAGGCTTTTGGCGCTCTCGTGGAGGAACTTACGGGCATCAAGCCGGCATTTAAGGATGAGCGTTACACCACGGTCATTGCTTCAAGGATGCTCCACGATAACAACATGAATTCCAAAAAACAGAAGAAGATAATAGATCAGGTGGCTGCGGAGATAATACTTCGTGAATATCTTGAGAGCAAAAGATAAGAAAGTCGCCTATATTATGTTATAATTATTTAGTTAATGACCCTATACAAACGGAGGTAATAAATCATGGATAACGAGAAAGATTTCGAGAAAGACGGAGTGTCTGAAGAATTCTTGGACGATGATATGGATAATGTTGTTACATTGAAGGACGAAGAGACAGGCGAAGAGTTCGAATTCGCTTACATCGATAACTTTGATTTCAACAACAAGAAGTACGCAGTTCTCCTTACTATGGATGAGGAAGATCCTGAGATGGTGATCTTCGAGGAGATCGAGGATGCTGACGGCGAGATCACTATCGCTTCTCTTGATGAGGCTGATGAGGATGCCGTTTACGACTATTACGATTCTCTCTGCGACGAGTATTTTGACGATGAAGACGAGTCAGAGGAGTAACAGATTAAGAAGTCTGCTTAAGCCTGAGAAGACTGTCATAACGAAGAATCAGAACGCGAATGACGACCTGATCGTTATCCGTGATGCTTCGAACGGTAAGTATTATTACCTGTCCGTAGTCGATAACTTCTTTATGGATAAGCATGAATACGTCGTAATGTACAATTACGAGCCGGATGACGGAAATCACCGTAAGCCGGAGCTCGTTATCATGCAGACAAAGTTCACTGACAAGGGTGAGCAGCTTTTCTATTCGATCAAGGACAGAACGGAACTTAATGATGTGTTTGATGCTTTCATCAAGCGCTTCTATGAATCCGGCAAGACCGGAAAACAGCATACCAAGAGTTCCGTCTTGTTCTCGAATCCCGGCGAGGGCGAGTACTACATGGGATTCGATACACGTAAGTGATCAATTCTTGATTTTTGGAGTCAGCAATGTCAGACAATAGATCCGAACAAAAGGCGAGAGGAAAAGTAGGAGATTACATATTCCCGTGGGTATCCTCTTTTACAGCTCTGTCGATATTTATGGGCACACAGGTCGTTGTGGTTGCTTTTATGGCTTTGACAAAGCTCAATTACTCCAAATATCAGGGAGTTTATTCAACTCTTTATTCGCTGGTATCTATCGGCGGTTTATTGTTCTTTGCATATTTCAGCAAATTCTTTTTCTCGGACCGTAATTCGGGGATCCACTTTTCCAGACCTGATCGTATGACTGTCTTTATCACCATCATCATAGCTTTGGGTCTTCTTGGAATGGTCAATGTCTACATGTTCGTGGCAAACACCATTGCCGATATGATGAAGGAAGGTGTTGTGGCCGAGGAGATGGAGAAGTATTCCGAGTCGGTCGACAGATATTCCGATGTTGAAGCTGAAGTGGTTCCTATGGCTGATAAGCTCCTTTACTACATCTCAACGGTCCTTTTGGTCCCTCTGGGTGAGGAACTTTTGTTCAGAGGCCTTACGCTCGGCGCTTTCCTTAAGAGATATCCTGCATGGATAAGTGTTACTATCTCTGCTTTGATATTCGGATTATGTCACGGTCTGTCGATCCATATCGGATATGCTTTTTTGTCCGGTATCGTGATCGGATGCGTATATTGCTTTACGAGAAACATTTTCTATACTTACATCATCCATCTGATATTTAATTTCTTCGGCGGTACGCTCGGAATGATACTGACGGACGGTTGGTTCGAAGTCTCTGAGAATATGAGATACAGGATCACCGGAACTCCTTATCTTGTCGAGATCCTCATGATAGTCCCTTCTGTCATCCTTTTGATCGCACTGGGTATCAGATTCCGCGCTGAGAAAAAGATGGGTGTCCCAAAAGCTGATCAGGAACAGTTACAGGAGATAACCGAGGAATGAGCATATACGGAAAGATGAGGCAGAAATACGGACGATTCAGGAAGAGAAGGCTCTTTGTCTTCCTGACAGTCTTCGTCGTTATTCTTTTGGTATCTGTTTTTATCCTCTCGACTCTTGGTATCTTCGGTTCCAGAGCCGAGCTTTGCACCATTCGTGTTGAGAAGGATTCGCGTGCTGTTCAGTCTTTGACGGGAACAGGTATCAATTTGGATTATATTCCGCTTACCAACTACATAGTTGACGGTTCCTTTGAATCTCATAACCAGTACAGCTCTTTTCATCTGATGGATGCTAAGGGCGATAAGATCCTCTTGGATCTGAATGATGTCTATAATTCTTCGCTTGATATCTCATCATTGTCAGGTTGTAACGTCAGGATCTATACCATCGATGAGAACGGTAATACGGTCCTTGGCGTAAGAGCAGGAGTTATCTCATATAGTCCTGCCAATTTCGCTTCATACGAGGAGATCGAAGACACCAACTGGAACTGGACACAGGATCAGATCGTGAAAGTTGTGGAATGTAACAATGTTACATCCTGCATAACCACTGAAGGATGCCTTGTTTCAGACATTGACTCTATGGAGCTTTCCAAGAGAACAGAGTCTGAGATCTCTGTTTTTTCCGATATCTCCGCATCAGAAACCAGTGTTTTCGCCGTAACAAAGAGGGGAGAGATATTCTATTCCACTGACGGAAAATCCTTCTCGATCCTTACTGAATTTGATTCACATGATCCGTATCATGCCGACCTTAGTACCGGAGCACTCGAGTGCACTCAGATCGCTGCTCTTAAGAATGGTGCGATCGTACTTTTGAGTAACGGTAAAGTTGCTCTTTGCACATATAACGGTATCACTCTTCTCGAAAACATCGACTCCAAGGTTGCCAACGTGATCAACACAAAGGACCACGTATATCTGTTTATGGAGAACGGTGCAATTTACAGATCCACAAACGGACTTGTTTTCGAGGAGATAAGAGAAGCTGAGGAGATATTGAAGGGTAGAAACATCATTGCTTCTTCTGCATCCTCAAACGAAGTCGCAGTACTTCTTGACGGCGGTACGATCCTTCTTATAGACAGGGAAGGTCAGCAGGTCATCGAAGCTCAGGGCGATATCAAGGATATATGCGTTACCAATAACGGTGAGCTGATCGTTATTTCTTCAGCCGGTGAGGCTCAGCTCTATATGGATACGGGATTCATAAGTCTTGATTATGAAGTTGACAGGATCTTTGACGGATACGAGAAGGAGCTTTTTGTCCTCCGTGGCAATTCGATCTACAAGACCTCGATCTGCTCGAGTATCCAGATAGATCAGGTAATAGCTGAAAATACTGTATTTGCAGGTGATGTCTGCTTCGTTGAAAAGCATATCCCTGCATGTTCATATTCGATCCCTTCCGAAGTCGAGAACGGAGACTACTGGGCATTATCAAGCGCATTCGATTCATGGGATGCATACGGAAGCGGAACTGCTGTTTCTTCGATCGACGGTGCCCCGAGCGGATACGGAGAAAAGTGTGCCCGCGTCCTGGGTATCACGGATAACCTGCATGTGCTGTCACAGAAGATCGCCGATAATGGAAAAGATATATTTAATAAGAACGACTTTTTGAGGATGGAACTGTGGCTTAAGCAGACCAATATAGATAACAAGACGGTAAAGATCTGGCTGTCATCCGAAGGCTGCAAGGATATCGGTTTTGTCGTTGATGACTGCAAGACTTCATTTGATGATTATCAGAATGTTTTTGTTGCTTCCGATGAAATGATCAACAGCAAAAACGAGATCAGACTCAATATCGCTTTTGAAGGAACCGGTGAGCTTCTTATCGACGGAGTCTATCTTGGTCTAGATAAGTATTCTTCAACCGTTATCCCGGATTCTTTCACGGATGCGATAAGCACATCTGCTCCTAATTCCATCAGGCTCAATAACTTAAGGATCGGTTCTGACGGCGTAAGCTACAGTTCGCTTTTTACTTCATCAGTAAATTCCAACGCGTGCATTTTCGATGGGGAAGAAGGACCCAGAAACAGTTGTGCTTCTCTTGAGGATTCATTGAGGCTTGTTAAGGAGAGTAAGGCTTTCCCTTGGCTCGTACTCGGATCATCCGTGAGCTCGGACATGGTCGATGCTCTCCTTGAGTATATGTGCGGTTCGCTTTCTTCTCCTTACGGAAAACTTCGTATCGACAACGGAACTGCCGTGCCGTGGAGCAGACAGTTCAGCACCATAGTTATTGAGATCAACGATAACGACGGCATCCTTTCAAGTGATGTCCAGAGAAGTTCTTACGTTAATTACGTGATCGGCCTTATCAAGCAGTCCAATTACTACATGGATTTCAAGGACAACATCATATTCGTTGACGGTATGAACTACGAAGGCGGAAACATGTTAAGTAACGCCGACTGCCATTGTTCGAGCTATGAGAGCGACGGCCTGCTTCCTGCTAATCTCACATTTATCGATTACATCAACAGTGAGTATGTCGACATCAATTCCGCTACGCCGAGGATCAATTCCATGGGCGGAGATGCCGCAGAATTCATTTCTTCCTTCGATACTTATTCTGCTTTCGACGGCAAGAACATGACGGCAGGTGAGAGCATCGTAACGCTTCTTTCCAATGAGTCGAATTTCGCGGGTCTCGTCATGGTCGACATCGACTGCGACAGGAACATCAAGGACTTCGATACGATTATCGCCGACACGGATCAGACCATGCTCAACTGTCTTAATATAGTAAATGATCTTAAGTTCTCTCGAAAACTTACGGTCACTATCCAAAAGCCTCTGAAAGACCAGTCTGCCGAGACCATAGACAGTTTCAATTCGAACGTCGGTACGTATCTTTTCAAGACCGATAACGGATATATCCTCATAATCGCCAATGCTTCCGATACGCAGCAGCAGTTCCTCATAGACGCGGTAGATCTGCCTTTGCAGGGAAGTGAATACACCAGGTATTCAGCAACAGGCGAGGAGCTCCAGACACAGAAATTGTCCAACAGACATCCGAGATATACACTTCAGGCAGGCCAGGTCATGGTCGTCAAACTCGAGGACAAATGATTTTGTTGACTTTTCGAAAAATAACGTGTATAAACAGTTTAAACCGTTGATGAAGAGTGAGTAGATCTTGTTAATTCATTCTCAGAGAGTTGCGGATGGTGGAATCGCAACAGTGAACATAAGATCGAATGGACTTCAGAGGGCGACAGGAAATGCCTTATCGGCAGAGTATGGAAGACGTTAAGACCATACGTTAATCGGTCAGCATATGATGGTATGCATAAGTGGACGAGACAATAGTCGAGTCAAGCCGGGTGGCACCGCAGGAATAGAATCTATCTCCTGTCCCAGCAGAAGAAAAAAGCTTGGGACAGGAGTTTTTGTTTGTCCCGAAAAAATGAAAGGAGACACAAGTTATGTCAAACAATGAAATCCCTTACAAGATCTATCTTGAGGAAAGCGAGATGCCGAAAGCTTGGTACAACATGAGGGCTGATATGAAGAATAAGCCGGCTCCTCTTCTTAATCCGGGCACACTTCAGCCGATGACTGTTGAAGAACTGAGCGTAGTTTTCTGTGAGGAACTTGCTAAGCAGGAACTCGATAACGATACAAAGTTCGTAGAGATCCCTGACGAGATCAAGAGCTTCTACAAGATGTATCGTCCGTCCCCTCTCGTAAGAGCTTATTGCCTTGAAGAGAAGCTCGGAACTCCAGCTCATATCTACTATAAATTCGAAGGTAACAACACAAGCGGAAGCCACAAGCTCAATTCCGCTATCGCTCAGGCTTACTACGCTAAGAAGCAGGGCCTTAAGGGTGTAACAACTGAGACCGGTGCAGGTCAGTGGGGTACAGCTCTTTCAATG
>JAGCGK010000041.1 GCA_017649645.1 Clostridiales bacterium
ATGCCAAGGATCTGACCCTCGCTGAGTGCGCATTCCTCGCAGGACTTCCTAAGAGCCCGTCATACTACAATCCGCTTCGTGAGCAGGGTCGTCGTAATGCTCTTAGAAGACAGAGGATCGTATTATCCAAGATGTATGAGCTCGGTTCTATCACAAAGGAAGAATACGACGCGGCGCTTAATACCGAACTTATCTTCCAGACGAACAATAAGAACTCATCTGTCAGCATCAACTCTTATTTTGCAGAGTATGCTGTTCAGGAAGTTATCAACGATCTGAGTGCACAGAGAAACATCTCTACTGCCCTCGCTGCTACTCTCGTATATAACCGCGGTTACCACATCTACACGACTCTCGAACCTGAGGTTCAGTCAGTACTTGATGAAGCGGTAACAACTGAGAGTCTTTTCCAGAATGATCCTTCAGTTATAGCAGATCTTCCTGAGAAACCGCAGGCAGGTATCGTTGTAATCAACGTAGATACCGGTGCTATCGCAGGTATGCAGGGCGGTTACGGTGAGAAGACTGTTAACCTTGGACTTAACCGAGCTGTATCTGCTCACAGATCACCAGGTTCATCCATTAAGCCGCTCATCGATTATGCACCGGCTCTTGAACTTCAGAAGATCGCTCCTGCTATGCTCTATGCTGATGAGGAATCACATCTTAATCCGAATAATCCGGATCAGATCTGGCCTCTTAACGCCGACAGATCTTATGCAGGTAACATGACTATACGTCAGGCAGTTGCTAGATCTAAGAATACGATCGCAGTTCGCGTTTGGAAGGATGTAGGCGGAGATACTGCTCTTTGGTACCTCTCTAGAATGGGTATCGACAGGACTGATGAAGGATCTTATCCTGCTCAGGCTATCGGTGCTTTCACGAATGGTATGACTCCACTTGAGATGGCAGGCGCATATAATACTCTCGCAGCAGGCGGAACTTATACTAAGCCTTATGCTTATACGAAGGTAATCGATTCGAACAACAATGTCATCCTCGAATGTAACCCTACGACATATCGTGTTTTCTCGCAGGAGACATCATTTATGATGACAGATATGCTCTGTGATGTTATATCCTACGGTACAGCCGCAGGTAATGCACAGACTATCGAGAATAACGCAGGCGAGGTCATCCCTGCAGCAGGTAAGACAGGTACGACTGATGATAACCTTGATAAATGGTTCTGCGGTTATACACCGTATTACAGTTGTGCAGTCTGGTACGGCTACGATAACAGGCTCAGACAGACAGTTATCCCTGACGGCGACAGAAGCAATGCTATCAGGATCTGGTTCTTCGTTATGACCAGGATCCACGGCGAGTGCTCCGGCAAGGGATTCGACAAGCCTGATACAGTAGAGAAGTATACTATCTGCAGCTCCGGTCACTATGCAACAGAGTACTGTGAAGAGAACGGAACGACTTATACAGATTATTATGTAACCAACAGTATATTGAAGCCGGATCCTGAAGATCCGTGCCCAATCCATACACCTACTCCGACACCTGATCCTGAGGAAGAAGGCGGCGAAGGTGAGAACGGCGATCAAGGACCGCAAGGCTGATGAGTTACGCTAAGATAGACAAGTCACTTATAGAAGTAACTGCTGACGGAGAGAAGCGTTCTGACAAGGCATACAGAATGTTCCTTGAAGGATTTAACTGTTCTCAGTCGGTAGTTCTCGCTTTCTGCGATCTTTTCGATATCCCTGAAGATACTGCTAAAAGGATGTCCGCGTCTTTCGGAGGCGGTATGGGAAGGATGCGCGAAGTCTGTGGTGCTTTCTCAGGCATCATAATGGTGCTTGGTCTTTTCGCAGGCCAGACAGATGGTGACGATCAGGAAGCTAAGAAAGAGAACTACAGGCTCGTTCAGGAAGCTGCCGAGCTTTTTCGAGAAGAGAACAAAGGATCCATCATATGTCGTGAGATACTGGGACTGGAGAAGGCTGAAGGCACTTTCGTCCCTGCTCCGAGAACAGATGAATACTACAAAAAGCGCCCCTGTCCTGAGACGATCAGAGGCGCTGCAGCTATTGTTGTTAAGATCCTGGATAAATACGTTACATAACAGGTGCTTTAGACTGGAAGAACGTTCCGATATCCTCACATTCAAGAATCTTGCTTAATACATGCGGGTCAGAACCTTCGGCGATGACACCATTGATGCCGTGCGAAGTAACCTTCTGCATAGCTGTGATCTTTGTGTGCATTCCGCCTGTTCCGAGCTTAGAACCTGCTCCCGTAGCGATCTGGAGGATTTCAGGAGTGATATCTTCAACATAAGAGATCCTCTTGGCATCAGGATTCTCACGCGGATTGCCGTCGTAAAGACCGTTGATATCAGAAAGGATAACAAGAAGATCCGCATTCACGATGCAAGCAACATGAGCGGAAAGTGTATCGTTATCACCGAATGTTCCGTTATGTAAGATCTCGGCTGTGGAAACAGAGTCATTCTCGTTAACAACAGGAATGATCTTCTTCTCCAGAAGAGCCTCGAATGTATTCGTAATATTGGATTTAGTGAGATTGTCGAGAAGATCGTCCTTTGTAAGGAGGATCTGGCCGCAAGCATAGGAATACTCAGAGAAGCTTCTCATATAAGCATTCATGAGCTCACACTGACCTACAGATGCGATAGCCTGCTTCTCACGCACGGATGTGGGGCGCTCGGGCAGATTCAAACAACCTATACCAACGCCGATAGCACCTGATGTTACGAGTATAACTTCCTTACCCGCATTCATAAGGTCAGCAAGAGCGCGGCAAAGTCTGTCAATGTTGCCCAGATTCATACGGCCGTTCTCATACGTGATCGTTGAGGTTCCGACCTTGACTACAATGCGCTTGGCGAAATTGATCTCCATACGAGATCCGCCGTCATTAGTACCCATGCTTTTCTCCTTTTTTCGAAAATAGTCCTTTAAGAATATACTCTAAATAGTAGAAAAATCAACTTTTTTCTAAATATAAGAAGAACCGCCGGCATTTTGGTGGGGGTTGCCGACGGTCATTTATTGTTTCAGGGGGAGTTATTTAAATCTTAGGAAAAGTGAGCGTTGCCTTGAATAGATCTCCATCTGTGCTGAGCCTCAACTGTCCGTTCTGAAGTTCAGCCAGGTTACTTGCGATCGACAGGCCAAGTCCGCTTCCTTCTGTATTTCTTGATGAATCACCTCTCGTAAACCTTTCCATGAGCTCTTCTTCTGACATATTGAGCGGCTCTTTCGAAGTATTCTTAAAGACGAACACCGCATCCTTATCGGTCTGTGTAAGATCAACATAGACTCTTGTTCCAGGCAGCGAATACTTACATATGTTATTCATAAGATTATCGAAAATACGCTGCATTCTTCTGCCGTCTGCCATGATCCTAATCTGCTCATCAGGAACTGATGTGATCAATGAAAGTTCGCTGTTTTGAAACTTCTCTTCAAACTCACCTGCTGTCTGTGTTACAAACACCTGAGCGTCGCAAGGTTGAAGATCTACCTCAAGGTTTCCGGTTGAAGCTTTTGATGCTTCAATAAGGTCTTCAAGTAACGTCTTAAGTCTTTTCGACTGTCTTACAAGAACTTCGGAATACTCCTTGCCTGTCTCACTTGTCGACTCTTCCTTGGAGATGAGATCAGCATAGTTGATGATGGATGTAAGAGGAGTCTTGATATCGTGAGATACGTTGGTAATAAGTTCCGTCTTCATCCTCTCGCTCTTGAGCTTATCTTCCAATGCGATCTTCTGGCTCTTGGCGATATTGTTAAGGTCTTCAGCATGCTTCTTGATCTCAGGAAGCATACCCTTAGTATTTATCACATAATCGAAGTTGCCTGCTGCAAGTTCTCTTGCTCCATTCTTGACTCTGTTGATCTGAAGTACGATCCAGAGAATAGCCGGGATAACGACTAAGCCTGCCAAGAAGAACATGAATACGTCTAACTCTAATTGATTTATGCAGATCACAATGAACCATGCGAACATGAGTCCAAGAAGAACTAAGATAGTCTTGTAAAGGAGCTTCATCTTGGTAATGAGTGTAACGAAGCCCTTCCAGAGGAACATACAGATCTTATAGATCAGAGTATTCGTGATGATCGTGTGTGTCTTGATCCTTACAGCTGTACTCATGCAGAACAATGGGAAGAATAATGAAAGAAAGCCCAATGATCCGAATATGGCCTCCTCCTCACCTCCTGAGGTAACTGCAAAGAATACGAATATTGAGAACGGAACTCCAACGATCACTTCGTATGGAAGCTTATGGAAGTACCAAGGAACGATCTCTTCCTTCTTAGGTCTTCTACCTGCTACACACATGAGTGCGACGAAAGATACGATCATCAATGCGAGAGCTAATAAAGCAATAAAGTATATTCCGACCTTTAATGAATAAAGAGTGTGATGGGCAAAATGAAACAACTTGAAGTCATCAATGTACCTATAATCTGTATTGATGCTTCCTTCCATGATAAAGAGCTTCTGCGTTTCATCATTCTTCGCAAGTTCTTCATAAAGCTGAGCATCATCGGAATGACTTGAAACGACATAGTAGTCTTGTAAGCCCTCTTCCTGCGCCTTTTCAATATGAACAGAGATATATCTTCTGTAAGTATATTCCTGTGGTACGGTACTTGATGTCATAACCACATTACCGTCTGCGTCGAGTGTTCTGAAAACGAAGTTTCCGTCATCTCTTACGTTAGTCGAATCCATCTGTCCCAGCTGATTATCGAAATAATTATAAAACATATTCTCCAAGTGATTGATCGCAAACCTCTCAAGTTCACGTTCCTCTATCTCCTGTTCACTATACTTATAGTAATCGCTGAATATCATGTATCCTGCACAGCTGACGGAAAGAGTGAGGATTACTGCAGATAAGAGCACTGCAACATACAGGATTCCCTTTCCTACAAATGTTCTGAAAAAGTTCTTCATTTCATTAGCCTTTCTGAATCTTATATCCCTGACCGAAAACGACCTTTATATAGCGTGGTTCTGCCGGATCGATCTCGATCTTCTCGCGAAGATGTCTTATATGTACTGCTACTGTATTCTCGGAACCTACAGGGTAATCGTTCCATACCTTCTCATATATCTCAGTAGGCGAAAACACCCTGTTCGGATTATTCATGAGAAGCTTTAGGATCGCGTATTCCGTCTTTGTTAAAGAAACGGCTTCACCATCAAGGAAGACTTCCTTCGACTCATCGATCAGTTCAAGTCCTCCTATTACGAGCTTTGCAACCGCGTTGCCATTATTGGCACCGAGACTTAGATATCTTCGAAGCTGCGATCTTACTCTGGCGCAGACCTCCAAAGGACTGAAAGGCTTGGTGATGTAGTCGTCTGCACCTACATTAAGACCAAGAACCTTGTCCGCATCTTCGCTTTTTGCAGTAAGAAGTATGATCGGAACATTACTAAACTCTCTTATCTTAGCCATTGCTTCGATACCGTTCATGACCGGCATCATGATGTCGAGTAATACAAGATCGATCTTCTCGCTACGTACCTTCTCTAATGCCTCTTTACCGTTATATGCTTCATATATAACGTAACTCGGTTCGTTAAGATAGATCTTCAATGCATTTACGATGTCTTTCTCGTCATCACAGATAAGAATATTTGGCATGCTCCACTTCCTCCTTAATGTAGTTTTATTGTACTAAAACGGACATTAAGAAGATATAAGGAAACTTCTTAAGATTTGATGAAGAAAAACGACTCTCCGTATTCGAAGAGTCGTTACTTTAACTAATATTAGGTTGTTTTAGGAAATGCCTTTCAATATCTTCATCTGTGACTCACCCAGGAACTGGATGTCTGCCTTATAGATATCAAGGTGTCCGGCTTCGATGTTCTTCTTAACGTCTTCATTTCCCTTAGCCGCCTGCTCATTCATGTACTTAACAAGAGCTTCGAGACGACTGATCATCATGTATCCTAATTGATTTCTATCCGCTGCATTCATGTCATAAGCATCTGCAAAAAGCTTCATCTTTCTGAGCTGCTCATTCATATTGTCTTTGCAGTCAGGATTGCTTGGAGCTACGAAAGGAACCCATCTGTATACGGCATATGCAATATCCCATACTCTAGGGCCAGGGTGAACTGTATCAAAATCAATTATTCCACTTGGATGACCATCTACAAAAGTAATATTATATGGAGCAAAATCACCATGGCAGAGGATCTGCACAGGCAACTGCTTTTGAAGCATCCAAGTTTCCTTACCCGTCAACGTCTTAACATACTGTTCGCTGAGGTCATGGAATTTACGGAGAAGCTTAGCAACTTCAACCAAGACTTCATCTGTACGAAGCTCATCGGTAAGTCCGTCATTACACACTGTACCTTCGACGAAAGAGACTGTCTCTACGCCATCAGCGATCCCTAACGGAGTCGGAATATTCTCAAGTCCGTTTTCTTTTAGAAAACTTAAGAACTTGTGGACTTCTTCTGTCCATTCATTAGCCGGACGAATGATCTTATCGCCCTCTCTTATGATCTTTCCCATTCTTCCACCTTCCAAGATCTCTTTATCGGACATAATACTAACCCTCCTTTTACTATAATAATTGATTTAATACGTAAAATCAATTTGAGTTTCAGTTTAAACTCAAAAAAGAGCTTCCCGATTACTCGGAAAGCTCTTGATGTTCAAAGATATGTAATCCTAAGATTACTCAATGATTGTAGAAACTGTACCAGCACCTACTGTGTGACCACCCTCACGGATAGCGAACTTAAGACCCTGCTCCATAGCGATTGGAGTGATAAGCTCAACAGAGATTGTTACGTGGTCACCAGGCATACACATTTCTGTTCCCTCTGGGAGGTGTGCAACACCTGTAACGTCTGTTGTTCTGAAGTAGAACTGTGGACGATAACCGTTGAAGAATGGCTTGTGACGTCCACCCTCATCAGCTGTCAATACGTAAACTTGACCTGTGAACTTTGTGTGAGGTGTGATTGTACCTGGCTTAGCAAGAACCTGACCTCTCTCAACTTCCTTACGGTCGATACCACGGAGGAGAGCACCGATGTTGTCACCAGCCTCAGCCTGATCCATCTGCTTACGGAACATCTCAACACCTGTGATTGTTGTTGACTTAGGCTCGTCCTGGAGACCAACGATCTCAGCAGCGTCACCAACCTTAACAACACCTCTCTCGAGACGGCCTGTAGCAACTGTACCACGACCTGTGATTGTGAATACGTCCTCAACAGGCATAAGGAATGGCTTATCTGTTGGACGCTCTGGTGTAGCGATGTACTCGTCAACGTTCTTCATGAGCTCAACGATTGGAGCATACTCAGGAGCGTTGATATCTGTAGAAGTAGACTCGATTGCTGCAAGAGCAGAGCCACGAACGATTGGTGTATCATCACCTGGGAACTCGTACTGGTTCAAGAGGTCACGGATGTCCATCTCAACGAGCTCGAGAAGCTCTTCGTCATCAACCTGGTCGCACTTGTTCATGAATACAACGATGTAAGGAACGCCAACCTGACGAGCGAGAAGGATGTGCTCACGAGTCTGAGGCATCGGGCCGTCAGCAGCGGAAACAACGAGGATAGCGCCGTCCATCTGAGCAGCACCAGTGATCATGTTCTTGATATAGTCAGCGTGGCCTGGGCAGTCAACGTGTGCATAGTGACGTGCATCTGTCTCGTACTCAACGTGTGCTGTGTTGATCGTGATACCACGAGCTCTCTCCTCTGGTGCAGAGTCGATGTTGCCATACTCTTTGTACTGAGCCTTACCCTGGAAGGACAATACCTTTGTGATAGCAGCTGTAAGAGTTGTCTTACCGTGGTCAACGTGACCGATTGTACCGATGTTTACGTGTGGCTTATTACGTACAAACTTTTCCTTAGCCATTTTAATTTTCCTCCTTAGAAAATTACGATAAATTTCTTTTCCGCTATATTCTCGCGATAAAACCTATTTTAAAAGATTTAACACTCGGTTTCAAGTAGAAAAACCCATTAGGCTTACCGCCGAGAAGATAACGATGTGTCTGTTGTATTTAAAATCTTGCGATATTAAATCAAACTTATTTCTTAAGAACCTCTTCCATGATGCTCTTAGGTGTCTCAGCGAAGTGGCTGATCTGCATTACGAAGGTACCACGTCCCTGTGTTGTGGAACGGAGAGCCGTTGCATAACCGAACATCTGTGCGAGAGGTACTTCAGCAGTGATCTGCTGTGAACCGTTCTCAGGCTCGATAGTCTTGATCTGACCACGACGAGCGTTAAGACCGCCGATAACGTCACCCAAGTACTCATCAGGTACTTCAACGTCTACCTTCATGATAGGCTCGAGGAGGCAAGGATCAGCCTTAGCCATACCTGCCTTGAATCCCATGGAACCTGCGATCTTAAATGCCATTTCCGAAGAGTCGACATCGTGGTAGGAACCGTCGAATACTGTAACCTTAACGTCTACTACAGGGAATCCGCCGAGGATACCAGCCTGCATAGCTTCCTGAACACCGGCATCGATAGGAGCGATAAACTCCTTAGGGATGGAACCGCCGACAGTCTCGTTAAGGAACTGATAGCCTGCACCCGGCTCCTGTGGCTCGAGTCTGAGCCAGCAGTGACCGTACTGACCGTGACCACCGGACTGACGTACGAACTTACCTTCGCACTCAACAGCCTTACGGATAGTCTCCTTATAGGAAACCTGAGGAGCACCTACGTTAGCCTCAACCTTGAACTCACGGAGGAGACGGTCAACGATGATATCGAGGTGAAGCTCACCCATACCTGCGATGATCGTTTGTCCTGTTTCCTGGTTTGTATATGTCTTAAATGTAGGATCCTCTTCTGCGAGCTTCTGGAGAGCGATGATCATCTTCTCCTGTGAAGCACGGCTCTTAGGCTCGATAGCTACTTCGATAACAGGCTCTGGGAACTCCATGGACTCGAGGATGATTGGATGATCCTCATCACAGAGTGTGTCACCTGTTGTTGTGTCCTTAAGACCGATAGCTGCAGCGATATCACCGGAGAAAACCTTCTCGATTTCCTTACGGGAATCAGCGTGCATCTGAACGATACGTCCGATACGCTCCTTCTTACCCTTTGTAGCGTTCAATACATATGAACCGCCGTCGAGTACACCGGAGTATACACGGAAGAAGCAGAGTTTACCAACGAATGGGTCTGTCATGATCTTGAATGCGAGAGCAGCAAATGGCTCTTCATCAGATGCAGGACGTGTCTCCTCTTCTTCTGTATCAGGGTTAACACCTGAAATAGCCTTGATATCAAGTGGTGATGGCATGTAGTCAACGATAGCGTCGAGCATCATCTGAACACCCTTGTTTCTCAAAGATGTACCACAGATTACAGGGATGATCTCACATGCAACTGTAGCCTTACGAAGTGCAGCCTTGAGCTCGTCAACACTGATCTCTTCGCCTTCGAGGAACTTCATTGTGAGTTCTTCGTCTGTCTCAGCGATCTTCTCGATCATGAGATCTCTCTTCTCCTGAACGAGATCCATCATGTCAGCTGGAACCTCACGGTCCTCATACTGCATACCGTCTTCACTTGTGTAAACCTCAGCACGGAGTGTCATGAGGTCGATAATTCCTTCGAAGTTGTCCTCTGCACCGATCGGGATCTGGATAGCAACAGCGTTGCTCTTCAAACGTTCCTTGATCATGTCGACAACTCTGAAGAAGTTAGCACCCAAGATATCCATCTTGTTTACGTATACCATACGTGGTACACCGTAGTGCTCAGCCTGTCTCCAAACTGTTTCTGTCTGAGGCTCAACACCGCCTCTGGCGGACATAACCGTAACGGCACCGTCCAATACACGAAGGGAACGCTCAACCTCAACTGTGAAGTCAACGTGGCCTGGAGTATCGATGATGTTGATACGGTGATTCTTCCAAGGAGCTGTTGTAGCAGCAGACTGGATTGTAATACCTCTCTCCTGCTCCTGTACCATGAAGTCCATCGTAGCAGCACCCTCGTGAACCTCACCCATCTTACGGTTGATACCTGTGTAGTAGAGGATACGCTCGGTTGTTGTTGTCTTACCTGCGTCGATGTGAGCCATGATACCGATATTTCTTGTTCTTTCGAGTGGATACTCTCTATTCATCGTTTCAATGCTCCTTAGTAATTACCATCTGTAATGAGCAAATGCACGGTTTGCATCTGCCATCTTGTGCATGTCTTCTTTCTTCTTGAAAGCTCCGCCTGTCTCGTTTGATGCATCGATGAGCTCTGCAGCAAGACGCTCTTTCATTGTGCGCTCGCTTCTCTGTCTAGCATATGTAACGATCCAACGAAGTCCGAGTGTCTGACGTCTTGCAGGACGTACTTCAAGAGGTACCTGGTAGTTTGCACCACCGACACGTCTTGCCTTACACTCGAGAACAGGCATAACATTTTCGAGAGCCTTGTAGAAAACTTCCAAAGGCTCGGAGCCCGTACGCTCTTTGATGATATCGAAAGCGTCGTAGCAAATTTTCTGTGCTACACCCTTTTTACCGTCAAGCATGATGTTGTTGATAAGCTTAGATACCTTAACATCATTGTAAAGCGGATCAGGGAGCACTTCTCTAACTGGGATATTGCCCTTTCTTGGCACTTGTCTTCCCTCCTTTAATGATTATCAGTTTTTGATCTGAAACCATAGGTACTCACGTTTCAGTTGTTCTTTTGGACCCGTGTCAGGTGCTCAGATAGCTTTAGCCCAGTAGATATGATCTATGAACAAAGTACTGATCACTTTTGTTGTCCAATCCTGCAAATAGGATTACTTCTTAACTTTAGCAGCCTTTGGCTTCTTAGCGCCGTACTTGGAACGAGCCTGCATACGGTTAGCAACGCCTGCTGTATCGAGTGTACCTCTTACGATGTGATAACGTACACC
>JAGCGK010000042.1 GCA_017649645.1 Clostridiales bacterium
CTTTTGGAAGAGGCAAATGAGCTTTTGTATGCTTCCGAAGACTCTTCCGTAACAACTCTTAAACAGGCAAGCGGCATTATCGAGAAGTTAAGTGTTTTCGATGAATCATATAAGGAGATTTCAGAAAGACTCAATTCTCTTTCTTTGGATGTTGAGGCTCTTGCTTCTGACGTTAATTCAAAGTATGAGGCAGATGAATATTCTGAGGAAAAACTTGATGAGACTGATAAGAGGATTTCGCTTCTTTATGACATGAAGGCCAAATACGGTTCGTCTATCTCAGAGATCAATAAATTTGCTGATGATGCTGAAAAGGAAATATCCGATATTGATAATTCCGAGATAAGACTTGGAGAACTTCGTAAGGAACTGAAGATAATTGAATCTGATCTTCTTTCAAAGTCCAAGGCCCTGTCTGAGTTAAGGCATAAGCATGCTGAAGTATTATCGTCGAAGATCGTAAATGAACTATCTGATCTTGAGATGGTAAATACCAGGTTCGGAGTAAATTTCAAGGAACACAGCAAGCAGAAATATTTCTCGGGTAAGGGAACAGAGGACATATCGTTTGAGTTCAGTGCCAACCCGGGTGAATCGCTTAAGCCTTTAAGCAGGATCGCATCAGGCGGTGAGGCATCAAGGATCATGCTCGCTGTTAAGACTATCCTTTCTGAAGCAGACAGTACACCGACACTTATTTTCGATGAGATCGATACGGGAATATCAGGTGCTGCTGCTTTGAAAGTTGCCGAGAAACTTAAGGCGATCTCCTTAAAACATCAGGTGTTGAGCGTAACCCATACTGCTCAGATCGCTTCTGCTGCTGATGTTAATTTCTATATCTGCAAACATACTGATCTTGTATCTTCAAATACTGAGATAATCAAGTTGGATCAGGACGGCAAGATAAAAGAAGTATCAAGACTTTTGTCAGGTACCTCCGATGAAGAGTCGTTTAATCTTGCCAAGAATCTTATTGCTCGATTCTGAAATCGTTTCCGATGAGCTTTCTCATATCTTCGGGAAGATCGCTTTTGAATTCCATTAATTCCTCAGTAACAGGATGCCTTAATGAAAGATAGTATGCGTGTAACGCCTGTCTTCCGATAAGTTTATCAAGGTACTCGGAACCTTCAATGTTATTAGGATTATCTGTTGAGTTAGGACCGTAAAGACCGTCGCCTACCAGCGGATGACCTTCGGATAGTGAATGAACTCTTATCTGATGGCATCTTCCGGTCTCTAGAATGAATTCTACCAAAGATACGTCGTTTTCTTCATTGTAAAAGACTTCCTTGTAGTGGGTAACGGACGGATGACCGTCAGGAGCAACATCTCTGATCATGACTGAGTTAGGGCGTCTTTTGATCGGCTTATCGATCGTTCCTTCAGACTTTTCATATCTGCCGTATACAACTGCAAGATACTTCTTATTCATTCCAAGCTTAGTTACTCTGTCGTGGGCATAGCCGTTCTTGGCGATCGCGATGATACCTGACGTTTCTCTGTCAAGTCGCATAATAGGATGTAATGTGTTATCTGAAAGAAGTGTAAGAAGAGAATCATCCAGATGACCGTGGGTCGGATGAGTAACTATTCCTGCTGGCTTTTCGCAAACAGCGATCCATTCGTCTTCATAGTAGATCTTTATGCCAGCATCAGTCTTGAGCTTTCCTGCGTCATCTTCGTATTCAGCATACATGTGATCACCGGCTTTGACTTTGTCTATAACCCTTGTATGAACGCCGTTTATATCCATTTTTCCGTACAGTTTGACACGCTTGATCATGTTGTTGCTCATGCCAAAACGGTCCCTTAATATATCACGGATTTCTACGTTGTCATATCTGTCTTCGATTATGTAATTGATTTTCATTTTTGGCCTCGTCAAGTAAATTTATACTATATTTTCTTAACGATTTATACAATTGATTTTCGATTTTCCGAAAACCGACGTAATATTTGTTACCTTTTTAATAATGTATATAAAAAAAACGATTTATTGCCTAGGGTTTTTGTTGTTTGAAATTATTAAATATGATAATCTTTTCGTCGGGAGGTGAGTCACAGTGTCTATTATTAAAATGACTCCGGAAGAACAGTCGGCTAAGTTCGAAGAAGTTCTTTCAAAATTCAGAGGCCAGGGACAGAAGGCTTTGATGGCTACCTTGCAGCAGTCTCAGGAGATCTACGGTTATTTGCCGCTTCCTGTTCAGCGTAAGGTTGCTGAGGCTTTGGATGTTTCTGTTGCCGAAGTCTATGGCGTAGTTTCATTCTACTCTTTCTTCTCCTTAAAGCCAAAGGGAGAATATGCTTTTAACGTTTGTCTTGGAACAGCTTGCTACGTTAAGGGTTCACAGGCATTGCTCGATAAGATCGAGGCTAGTCTCGGTATTAAGCAGGGCGATGTTACAGAGGATACAAAATTCTCTATTTCTGCATGCCGTTGTGTAGGTGCATGCGGTCTTGCTCCGGTCGTTCTCGTTAACGACGATGTTTACGGAAGACTTACACCGGATGAGATTCCGGGAATTATCGCAAAGTATAAGGAGGAAGCATAATGGATAATTATCGCGCTCATGTCCTTGTTTGTTGCGGTACAGGTTGTACATCTTCCAGTTCAGCAAAGATCATGGACAAATTGAACGAGCTTGTTAAGGCTAATGGTCTCGAGAATGATTGTAAGATCGTTAAGACAGGTTGCTTCGGTCTTTGTGCTCAGGGTCCTATCGTTGTTGTTAAGATCGGTGACCAGGAGACAATGTATTATCGTGTTACTGTTGATGATGCTGAAGAGATCATCAAGGAGCACGTTGTTAATGGTAATGAAGTTGAAAGACTTAAGGAAACTCCAAATTCCGATCCTACAGCTTTCTATTCTAAGCAGATGCGTATTGCTTTGAGAAACTGCGGTAAGATCAATCCTGATCATATCGAAGAGTATATCGAGCATGACGGTTATAAGGCATTGGGAACAATCCTTTCTGAGAAGAGAGATCCTGATGCAATCATCCAAGAACTCATCGACTCCGGTCTCCGTGGTCGTGGCGGCGGCGGATTCCCAACAGGTCTTAAGTGGAAGTTTGCTTCCGGTAACAGAGGACAGGGAATCACAAAGTACGTTTGCTGTAACGCCGACGAGGGTGACCCGGGTGCGTTCATGGATCGTTCCATCCTTGAGGGTGACCCACACAGCGTAATCGAGGCTATGGCTATCGCAGGTTACTGTATCGATGCTCATCAGGGTTACGTTTATGTACGTGCTGAGTATCCGATTGCTGTTGAGCGTTTGGGCCACGCTATCGAAGAAGCTCGTGAAAAGGGCTGGCTCGGTAAGAACATCCAGGGTTCAGGTTTTGACTTCGATCTCGACATCCGTCTCGGTGCCGGTGCATTCGTTTGCGGTGAGGAGACAGCTTTGATGAGATCCATCGAAGGTAAGAGAGGTAACCCGACACCACGTCCACCATTCCCGGCTATCAAGGGTCTTTTCGGTAAGCCGACAATCCTCAACAACGTTGAGACATATGCTAACATCCCAATGATCATCAATAAGGGTGCTGCATGGTTTGCTTCACTCGGTACAGAGAAGTCTAAGGGTACTAAGGTATTCGCTCTCGGTGGTAAGGTTAATAACGTTGGTCTTCTTGAAATCCCTATGGGTACAACAGTTCGTGAGATCGTATTTGATATCGGTGGCGGTATCCCTAACGGTAAGGCATTCAAGGCTGTTCAGACCGGTGGTCCTTCCGGCGGATGTATCCCTGCATCACTTCTTGATACACCTATCGACTATGATAACCTCGTTGCTGTAGGTTCTATGATGGGTTCAGGCGGAATGATCGTAATGGACGAAGACACATGTATGGTCGACATCGCTAAGTTCTTCCTCGAATTTACAGTTGATGAGTCCTGCGGTAAGTGTGCTCCTTGTCGTATCGGTACAAAGAGAATGTACGAGATCCTTACAAAGATCACAGACGGTACAGGAACTCTTGAGGACCTCCAGGCTCTCGAAGATGTTGCTGTTGCTCTCAAGAACGGTTCTCTCTGTGCTCTTGGTCAGACAGCTGCTAACCCGATCCTCTCAACACTCAAGCACTTCCGTGAAGAGTATGTTGAGCACGTAGTTGATAAGAAGTGCCGTTGCGGCGTATGTAAGAACCTTCTTACATATACAATCGAGAAGGATAACTGTTTCGGTTGCGGAATGTGTGCTAAGGCTTGTCCTGCAGGCGCAATCTCCAAGACAGATTACACAGCTCCAGGCAAGAAGCTTCCTGCAATGGAGATCGATCCTTCCAAGTGTGTTAAGTGCGGAGCTTGTATGGCAACATGTAAGTTCAAGGCAATCGTTAAGAAGTGATAAGAAAGGAGATTAGAAAAATGGCTGATAATATGGTTAATGTTACCATTGACGGAGTTAAGGTTTCTGTTCCTTCATCTTATACAGTTCTTGAGGCTGCCAGAGCTGCCGGAATCAAGATCCCTACTCTTTGTTATTTAAAAGATGTAAACCAAATCGGCGCTTGCCGTGTTTGCCTCGTTGAAGTCGAGGGCGCTCGTGCTTTGGCTGCTGCTTGTGTAATGCCTGTTAACGAAGGCATGATCGTTCACACAAACTCTCCTAAGGTTCGTGCAACAAGAAAGAATACTCTCGAGATGATCCTTTCCGATCATAACGTTGAGTGTCTTTCATGTATCAGAAACGGTAACTGCGAACTCCAGTCTCTCACAGAAGAGTATGGTATTCGTAAGGTTACATTTAAGGGTATTAAGTCCCAGTCTGTACTTGATGATAAGTCCTTCTCTATCGTTAGAGACGGTTCCAAGTGCGTTAAGTGCGGCCGTTGCGTAGCTGCTTGTAAGAAGCAGAGCATCGGTGTATTGAGCTTCCTCAACAGAGGATTTGAGACATCAGTTGGTCCTGCTTATGATATCTCTATGGCAGATGCTCCATGTATCTACTGTGGTCAGTGTATCGTATCTTGTCCTGTTGGTGCTCTTCACGAGAAAGAAGAGACAGAGAAGGTTTGGGACGCTATCAATGATCCTTCCAAGCACGTTGTTATGCAGGTTGCTCCTGCTGTTCGTGCAGGTATCGGTGAAGAGTTCGGTCTTCCTATCGGAACAAGAGCAACTGGCAAGATGTTCGCTGCTATGCATCGCCTCGGTGTTGATAAGGTATATGACACTAACTTCGGTGCTGACCTTACGATCATGGAGGAGGGTACAGAACTTCTTAACAGGATCAATAACGGCGGAGTACTTCCAATGATCACTTCCTGTTCACCAGGATGGATCCGCTTCTGCGAATTCTATTTCCCTGAATTCATACCTAACCTTTCTTCCTGTAAGTCTCCACACGAGATGGAAGGTGCTCTTATCAAGACGTACTATGCAGAGAAGAATGGCATCGATCCTAAGGATATCGTAGTTGTTTCCGTAATGCCTTGTACTTCTAAAAAGACAGAGGCTGCTCGTGAACAGCTCGTTAACAAAGATGGTCTCCGTGATGTAGATATCGTTCTTACAACTCGTGAGCTCGCTCGTATGATCAAGCAGGCAGGTCTTAACTTTAACTCACTTCCTGATGAAGGACCTGACACTGATCTTCTCGGTGAGTACACAGGTGCTGGCGTTATCTTCGGTGCTACCGGTGGTGTTATGGAAGCTGCTCTCCGTACAGTTGCTGATATCCTCGAGGAGAAGGATCTCCCTAACTTCGAGTATACACAGGTACGTGGTGTAGAGGCTGACGTTAAGGAAGCTACTCTTACACTCGCTGGTAAAGAGATCAAGGTTGCTGTTGCACACTCCACAGCTGCTGCTCGTGAGCTCCTTACAAAGATCAAGAACGGTGAAGCTAATGATTATGCATTCATCGAGATCATGGGTTGCTCCGGCGGATGCGTATGCGGTGGTGGTCAGCCAATCGTTCCTGCACAGGATCTCATGGATATCGATATCCGTGCTGAGCGTGCAAAGGCTCTCTACGAAGAGGATAAGGTAATGCCTGAAAGAAAGTCTCATAAGAACTCTCAGGTTATGCAGCTTTACAAGGATTTCCTTGGCGAGCCTAACGGACACAAGGCTCATGAGCTCCTCCACACAACTTATGGACAGCGCGAGATCTATCCTGATTCCGTACTTGAGAAATAAGTTGATCAGAAATAATATCTGAATTTTCAGAGGCTGGTGTAGAAATACACCGGCCTCTATATTTTTCTGACATTTATGTTGTGTTGATATCTATAATTCGACATTGTCAATATTTAGAACTGTTAAATTATTGACATGGTAATTATTGACTATTAGACTGTAATCGGGCCTATACAAATGATTAAATTCCGGGATTGTTAGAAAGGATGATTTTATCATGAAAAAGAAGATCTTGAGTTTGATTTTGGTTTTGTTTGTTGTAGGCGGAGGTTATGAAGTTCTTCCTAAAGTAATTAATCCGTTCCAGACAACAGTATGTGCAGCAACAGTTACTACAGGAGCTTACAGAGTAACTGGACCTTTTACATTGTATGTGTATGAGTATATGTCATACCCTGCTTTTCCAGGCGGCAATCGAGGAGAATGGGTTAAAACAAGTATTAAGCATAATTACAAAGTTGGAGAAGTCATAACTCCAATTTACAACAGTAAAAAAGGTCAGTGGGTTGATTCAAAAACTGGTTGTAATTTGAAAGATGCTCCACAGTGCTACTTAACGAAGTTGTATTAATAATTTTATGATAGATCTCCGTATCAAGTTTGATACGGAGATTATTTTTGTCTGAAATATGCACGCTTGTGGACTAATTGTTAATTGTTTTTAAACAGGTGTTTTTCTTGAAACAATATTCTTATTTGTTTCGTTTACTAGATATGGAATAAATTTTGGAGGGATAGAATAATGAAAAGAATCATTACCACCTTAGTGGCAGGTTCAGTCCTGCTCTCATTTACTGCGTGCAGTAAATCTACACAACAGAATGATAAGATCAATTTAACTGAATCATCAGTTTTTACTGAAGTTTCCACAGAAGTAACAACATCTGAAACGGAAAAAACTTCAAGTAAGGTATCAAGCAGTTTAACTAATCCTGCTACCAGTGGATTAAGATTATATCCTGTATATCAATCTATAAAACTGCTGACACTCGGATCACAAGTTTATACATTTGATCCGGGATACTTTGATGATGTCATGTATAAGATGGGACTTTCAGATATCAACGGCAATCTTATCTACAGTGATTTTTCATATGTTGATTATTATCTGGAAAATGAGAGTTATATTGTTGTTAATCTCGGTGAGTTCGGAATAGAAGAATGCGGTCTTGTTTCTGCAGACGGAAGTAAGAGTACATCACTTGATTATAACGGCTATTATATTGATTATGACGGCACAACATATCTCACTAAGTATGAGAAGGGCACTATGATCATTTCTTGTTTCGATAAGGATCTGAATGTTGTTTTCGAGAATAAAGAGATAAAAGTAAATTCCAATGTTGCTTCAGCATTGTATGGCAAAAGAGGTGTCTGTGTAAGAGGTTCATTTGAAAATACAACAGTCATTGGAACTATGGATACTAATCATGATATATATAATTGTTTGATCGATAATGAGACAGGTGAAATGATCGCTAATGTAGAAAGAGTTTATGGAGATATACTTATCGATGGTTTGAATATGGGTTTGAATATCTATGATTCAGACGGAAAGTCTATTGAAGATCTTAGTACATATAAGAGATATGTCCTTTTCCCGAAGGAAGGATTGATCTTGTACAACGACTATCAGGCTGTAGCAGTTGATCTCGAGGGCAATATCGTTAATACGATCGATCTTAAGGATGGATATTTTATTGATAGTACCGACAATTTTATTATCATGAACAATGATTATGAAACAAATATCTACGATAAACAGTTGAATTTCGTTATGAAGTGTACGGATGTAAGACTTAGAAGCGGTCTTGTTTTTGAACTCATCCCAGGTGATCCGACATCTATCATACATACATCTTATGAGGGCGGATTTATTGTTAATGTAATCTCAGGAAATAAGGTTTCCGTTGATGTATATGAAAGTGATTTCAGAATAGTAGATGAATTGGGCCTGATTTATTTGAATGGTGATGATTTAGTACGCGGATTCTATGATGTAGAACTCAATAAAGTAGATCAAACATATGGCTATGGTTTTTTAGCTACTGATACGGTAACAGGTGAAGTCTATATTTCAGTCTATGATTCGGATAATGATATTTCCACTGTTTATAATGCTACAACAGGTGAGATCTATTGTGAACTAGATGGCTATTTGCATGATTACTATATGGTAAATGACGGAATTCTTAGTGGTCTTCTCGGTAGCAGACCTTATAGCGTTAAATCCAATTATACCAAATACAGCATTATTGTCGGCAATGACGGTGAGATCGTTCAGAAATTTGAGGTTGAAAACGGCTGAATAATTTAAGCCATAATATTCTCTCTTTAGGTTGTCTCAAATGTGAGTTTCACAAATGAGGCAACCTTTTGTTATAATCAGAAAAAACTTGTGAGAGGTATATATTATGAGAACTCCGACTATTGAAACAGAAAGACTAATCTTAAGACCGCTTACTGTCGATGATGCTCAGAATGCTTTTGAACGTTGGACAACTGATCCGGAGGTAGCTAAATACATGATGTATACCGCTCACAAAAGTATTGATGAGACCATAGGTTGGATGTCCACAATTGATATAGACAGTGATACAGCTTATGACTTTGCAATCTGCGCTAAGGATGAAGATAATTATCTTTTCGGAAGCTGCGGAGTATATTACTGCGAGGATGATCAGGTTTTCGAAGTAGGATATAACCTTGCCAGGGATCACTGGCGTAAGGGCTATGGTACTGAGGTTATGCAGGCTTTGGTTGATTTTACCGTTAAACAATTACATCAGACCGCGATCAGAGGCAGATACGATATCCATAATGAAGTATCAGGTCATGTAATGAAGAAATGCGGATTTGAATATATAGGTGAGGGTAAAGGGTTTAAGTATGACGGAGTAACACCTCACGACTATTACTTGCTTCGATATAATGTAAAAGGAGAGAAGACTGATCTTAAGCTTTATAACGGTCTATCAGTTGCTCCTATCGGTTTTGGTACATATAAGGCAGAAGAAGGTTCTGTATCCAAGGCTATCGAGAACGGCTACAGATACTTTGATACGGCTTCTTTCTACATGAATGAGGAGATGGTCGGAAAAGAGATCAAGGAATCCGGTATCCCTAGAGAAGAAGTATTCCTTGCAAGTAAGATCTGGCCGACTGAATTCGGTTATAAAGAGACATATGAGGCTTTTGAAAGATCAGTAAGTAAGCTTGGAACTGATTATCTTGATCTTTATCTAATCCATTGGCCTAAGCTCACTAAGAAGGATGATCAATGGAAGAGAAAGCTCTCTGATACCTGGAAAGCTATGGAGGAACTCTATAAAGCAGGTAAGATCAAGGCTATCGGCGTTAGTAACTTCCTGCCGCATCATTTAAGAGTCTTAATGGATAACTTTGAGACCAAACCAATGGTAAACCAGCTTGAACTTCATATCGGTTATATGCAGCAATATACTGTAGATTTCTGCAAAGCCAACAATATTCATGTTCAGGCCTGGAGCCCTATGGGCAGGGGAAGGCTCAATGAAGATGAGTTCATTAATTCTATTGCTCGAAAATACTTGGTTACACCTCAGAAGTTGATGCTTAGATTCCTTAATCAAAACGGAATTTCAGTCATTCCCAAAACGAATGACCCGGTTAAGATGAGTCAAAATCTTGATATTTTCGGTTTTACTATCTGCGATGAAGATATGTCATTACTCATGGCACTGCCTCAAACAGGCTTTTCAGGGGAGTTTGCGGATTCCGTTGAATTTGAGGGAAGGATGTAAAATATACCGTTTTTATCTTTTGTTGACACTTTATTATTTTATTTCTATAATTTATTAGACATTTTTTGTCATTTATTAAATTGAACTTTGATAATTAAATATTTGGAGGTGAATACCAAGATGGAGTGGTTATATGCTCTCATCGGTATAGTTCTTGGTATTCTTTTGGGTATTGTATTAACTGTTATTTATTTTAAGCGAGGATTATCTTCGCAGCAGAAACAATTGCAGGATGACATTCAGAAGGCTGAAGCAGAGAATGCGAAGCTGCTGGGTGAAGCTCAGAAGAACGCAGAAAACCGTAAGAGAGATTTACTGTTGCAGGCAAAAGAAGAAATCTCTAAAGCACGTGTCGAATTGGAGCGTGACGTAAGAGAAAGAAAGCAGGAGCTTGCAAAGGAGAGAAACAGGCTTGATCAGAAAGAAGAGACCCTTGATAAGAAGATCAGTAATATCGAGGTAAAGGAATCTGAGATCGAGAATATCAGAAAAGAGATCGCTGTTACTCAGCAGAAGGCTAAGGAGCTCGAAGCTAAGAAAGAGGCAGAACTCGAGAAGATATCAGGACTCAGTATTCAAGAGGCAAGATCTCTTGTTTTGGAAGCTGCAGAGCGTGAGTATAGTCATGATATGGCAACGATGCTCAAGCAGATGGAGGAAAAGACCAAGGCCGAAGCAGATAAGGTCGCTAAGGATATAATCGTAAGTTCTATCCAGAGATACGCTTCGGATTATGTTTCAGAAGTAACAGTATCAGTCGTTTCACTGCCTAGCGATGAGATGAAAGGACGTATTATCGGTCGAGAGGGACGTAATATTCGTGCTATCGAGACGATCACAGGTGTCGATCTTATTATCGACGATACACCTGAAGCAGTTATTTTGTCGTCCTTTGATCCGATCAGACGAGAGATCGCAAGACTTACGATCGAGAAGCTCGTTGTCGATGGACGTATCCATCCGGCTAGGATTGAAGAAATGGCTAACAAAGCCAGAAAAGAGGTCAACAACACCATCAAGCAGGAAGGTGAGCGCGCTGCTTATGATACAGGCGTCATGAACCTGCATCCTGAGATCATTAAGTATCTCGGACGTTTGCGTTACCGTACGAGTTTCGGTCAGAATGTATTGCAGCATTCTATCGAGGTTTGTTGGATCGCAGGTATGATGGCATCAGAGTTGGGCCTTGACGTACAGATGGCACGCCGTGCAGGACTTTTGCATGATATTGGTAAGGCAGCTGATTTTGAGCAGGATGGCTCACATATTGAGATCGGTGCCGAGATAGCCAGAAAGTACAAAGAATCACCGGAGATCATTAATGCCATTGAGGCACATCACGGTGATGTTGATCCACAGACTGCTATCGCAGTTTTGGTAGCTGCTGCCGATGCTATTTCAGCAGCGAGACCGGGTGCACGCAGAGAGAATCTTGAGACTTATATCAAGAGGATCCAGAAGCTTGAAGAGATTGCAACATCTTTCGAAGGCGTTGAGAAGAGTTATGCAATCCAGGCCGGACGTGAGATCCGCGTAATCGTTTCCCCTGAGAAGGTAGGAGACGATGATATGATCTTGAAAGCAAGACAGATCTGTAAGAAGATCGAGGATGAGTTGGATTATCCGGGTCAGATCAAGGTTAATATCATTAGGGAGACTAGAGCAACAGATGTTGCAAAGTAATTAAGTGTTATATTATTTTGAATATAGATTGTTGTATGTCACCTCAAAGACCGTCTTTAATCAGGCGGTCTTTTTTTTGCCTTTAATATGATAAAATATCACCATAGAATTGGAGGTTTAAACATTGAAGATCTGTTTTATCGGTGATATCGTTGCTGCACCAGGAAGAAGGGTGCTAAACAGGCAATTGCCGTCGTTTTTAAGAGATAACAATATTGATTTCTGTGTTATAAATGCCGAGAACTCAGTTCATGGTCTTGGTGTTTCTCCAAAAGTATTGGATGAATTGTTCAGATTGGGCGTTGATGCCGTCACTTTGGGTAATCATACGTTTTCCTACAGGGATTTTCTTAGTCAGGCCGGAAAATATAAGAACGTGGTCGTTCCTGCCAATGTTTCATGTAAGTGGCCTGGATCGAAGTTTTCGATAATAGAAAAGAACGGCTTTAAACTGGCTGTCTTTAATCTCATGGGACAGGTCGATATGGGAATGTATTCTGATTCTCCTTTCGAAAAAGCTAACGAGTTGTTGACTGAGATCAATAAGGAACGCCCGAATGCCATATTCCTGGATTTTCATGCTGAGGCTACTTCAGAAAAACAGGCTATGGGATATTTTCTGGACGGCAAGGTATCGATCGTTGCCGGTACTCATACCCATGTTCAGACCGCAGATGACAGGATCCTTCCTCAGGGAACGGGATATATTACTGATGTCGGTATGACGGGATGCCAGGATTCCATTATCGGAATGGACATTGATACGTCTCTTACGAGATTTGTGGAGAAAGTTCCTGCAAAATATCTGCCGGCCGAGGGTGAAGCCTCGATGTGTGGTATAATTTGCGAAGTCGATTATAATGGTAAATGTAATTCTATAAGCAGGTTTTGTATTTATGAGTGAATATTTGGTAGATAAGAAAAGCGTAAAGCCTTGGAAATTGGTCCTTTGCTTTGCATCAGCATTGATCTTGATAGGGATAGATCAGTTAACAAAGTATCTTATAGTTAAGAAACTTCCTGAATACGGTCAGCACGTCATTATCAAGGATTTCTTCTCGCTTTATCATGTAAGAAATACGGGAAGTGCATTCAGTATGTTCGCAGACAGATCATGGGGCATATATTTTCTGACAGCTATATCTCTTTTGATGAGTATCGTTTTGGCTTACGGTATCTATAAGTCCATGCGTCATAAGAGTTTTTTCCTTAAAGCTGCTCTTGTAATGTTTTTTGCAGGTGCATGGGGTAATCTCATTGACAGAATAAGACTTCATTATGTTGTGGATTTCCTTAGATTTGATTTTGGAAGCTATACATATCCGATATTTAACTTTGCAGATATCTGTGCAGTTGGAGCTACGATCCTCATGATAATCCTTGTTATCTTCAGGAATAAGCAGATCGACAGTTATCTGTCTCTTTTCGAATTAAAGGGTAAGAAAAAGAATGATCAAACAGCTTGAAGTTGAAGTCGGCGGACAGCGTATTGATGCATATATAGCATCTGAACTTCCTGATATATCCAGGTCTTATGTTGCCGTGCTCTTATCTGACGGCAGGATCACCTGTGAAGGTGTAAATAAGCTTAAGGCCAGCTATAAGGTTCAGCCTGGAGATAAGATAACAATAGATATTCCTGCACCTGTTGAGACTGATACGAAGCCGCAGGATATTCCGCTTGATATCGTTTACGAAGATGATGATCTTATAATCATCAATAAACCGCAGGGAATGGTAGTTCATCCGGCATGCGGACATCACGAAGATACACTCGTTAATGCTCTTTTACATCATTGCAAGGGCAATCTGTCAGATATTAACGGAGTTATCAGACCCGGTATAGTTCACAGGATCGATAAAGATACATCAGGGATCATGATCGCCGTTAAGAATAACGAGACTCATCAGGCTCTGGCAGATATGCTCGCCAAGCATGAGATAGTAAGACAGTACAGATGTATCGTTCACGGTATCGTTTCTCCTGATAAGGGAACTATCGATGCTCCTATAGGAAGATCATCCACTGACAGAAGAAAGATGACCGTCAGGGAAGAGGGCAAAGAATCCGTAACTCACTTTACAGTAGTTCAAAGATATAAGGAAGCAACTGATCTGTCGCTTCTTCTCGAGACAGGAAGGACCCATCAGATCAGAGCACATATGTCCTATATCGGACATCCGCCTGTCGGAGATCCGATATATAGCGGCAGAAGACCTGCCTACGGTCTTGAAGGACAGGCACTTCACAGTAAGTCGATATCGTTCATTCATCCTAGAACAGGTGAGAGACTTGAATTTGAAGTAGACCTTCCTGAGTATTACAAAGAAGTTTTGGCCAGACTAACACCTATAGATCCCGGCAAATGAGGTAACAATGGTAGAAAGAATCGAAGATTGTCGTTCTGACATAGTAAGTGTAGGAACATTATTCAATAAAGTTAGAAGCGAGTATAACGTCTCCATTGAAGTTGACGGCAATTCAGTCGTCATCAACGGTGACAACAACCTGATGGTCCTTCGTGCAAAGGAAGCCATCTCCGGTCTTCTTGAATTATCTGACAAGAACGAGATCGACCCTATGCTCGTTGATTATGTTATCTTTCTCGAAAACACGGGCAAACTCGAAGAATTCCTTCAGATGAAGGATGAAGTCTTTTTTACGACTTATAGCGGCAGACCTTTGAAAGCTAAAACTTTGGGCCAGAGGTTTTATATCGATGCTCTGAAAAGAAGCGAGCTTGTGATCTGCAGTGGCCCTGCAGGTTCAGGTAAGACTTTTCTCGGAGTAGCCATGGCCGTTAAGGCTTTTCGAAATAAGGAAGTATCAAGGATCATCTTAACAAGACCTGCAGTTGAAGCAGGTGAGAAGTTGGGATTCTTGCCGGGTGATATCGCAGAGAAGGTCAATCCTTATATGCGTCCGATCTATGATGCTCTTATTGCTCTTCTCGGACAGGAAAACTTCGAAAAGTACTACGACAAGGGACTTATCGAAGTTTCGCCATTGGCATTTATGCGTGGCCGTAACCTTGATGATGCTTATGTTCTTCTCGATGAAGCTCAGAACACTACAGTCGATCAGATGATGATGTTCTTAACCAGACTTGGTATGAACTGCCGTGCATGCGTATGCGGAGACTTCACTCAGATCGATCTTCCGAGAGGCGTAGTGTCAGGCCTTTATGACTCAATGGATGTACTTAAGGGCGTAGATGGTGTATCATTAATTAGTTTAGGAGAGGCAGATATCGTACGTAATCCGCTGGTTCAGAGGATAGTTCGTGCTTATGCCGACAGAGAGAAGAGTAAGACGGAGGATTCTTGATGCACAGAAGGCTTAAGCGAGCTATAGGCATTATCGTAGCTATCGCAGTTCTCGTAACTGTGACGGTTTCTGTGTTTTTCGGATATATACCTGTAAAGTACGACTACACTATAGGATCTGTAGCCACCTCCGATATTTATGCATCCCGTAATGTCATCGATAATTATCAGACTAAGTACGATGCCGTAATGGCCAAGAATTCCGTTAAGACCATCATGGTAAGGTCGGGATCTGAGTCTTCTGATAATATTGCCAACATTAAGAGCTTTTTCCAGCTGGTCAGACAGTCCAGAGCAATGACTTTGGATGATTACGGTACGAAGGTATCTGATCTTCAGCCTATAATCGACACTCTTATCGCTAATGTCAGGGATACGATGGATTACAGTATGTCCCAGGAAGATGCCGAGACATATCTTTCCATGTCATTTAGTGCATTTAACTATCTTGAGGATAAGGCTAATTCAGTTACTGAGATCCTTATGATGGACATAGCTGACAGTGATAGTCTTAATATCCAGCTCAATAATCAGCTTAAATCCATTTTTGAAGAGGATAATACTTTTGATCCATATAGCGATCTTTTGAACAGGACAATGTCCGGTATCCTTCAGCCTAATGCCGTTTTTGATGATGCGGCTACCAATGAGGCTGCTCAAAATGCCTATAACGAGGTAATGGATAATCCGGTCGAGATTCAGAAGGGAACTAAGATCATATCTGCAGGCGAAGTTATCACTGAGCATAATTATCAGATATTAAGCGATCTGGAGCTTCTTTCCGAAGATTCTTTTGATTATCTTCTTTTATTCAGAGTTATGCTTTATGTGGCGGCAGTTACTGTTATCATGGTCTTCTATCTGAGACTTCGTAAGGATAAGATCAAAGTTGATTTCAGGATATTCCTGGCACTTTGTATTATCTTTGCCATTCCCGTTGTAGTAGGTCTTTACGCTTCAAACATTTCTTATCAGCTTGTAGCAATATTGTTCTTTACTACTATATGCTCATCATTCCTTGGCGTAACGGATTCGATTATCCTTTCAGTATTTATTCTTGTTTACATGTGGCCGATATATTCATTTGATTCGGAGATGTTCATGTCGTCTTTGGCTGGAATCGTCGTATCAGCTTCATTATCCGGCAGGAACAAGGCTAATAACAACTCCGCTGCTCTTATCATTTTCCCGACATTAAGTGTCTCTGTTGTTTCTGTTATCCTTAACTTCCTTAACGGATCGACCAGAAACGGTTATATTGATTCATTTACGATGTCAGCATTGTCATCGTCCATCTCGATTGTTGCAGCAATAGGTCTTACACCTATCTTTGAACTTATATCGGGAGCTGTTTCTCCTGTTAAGCTCATTAACCTCTCGCAGCCGAGCCAGCCGCTATTGAAGAGACTCTTTATCGAGGCACCCGGTACTTCCCAACATTCCATGATGGTTGCTAATCTTGCCGATGCTGCAGCCGATGCTATCGGTGCAGATGCGCTCCTTTGCCGTGTCGGTTCATATTTCCACGATATCGGTAAACTCAATAATCCTGGATATTTTACGGAAAACCAGAAGGATTACAATCCTCATACTGTATTAACTCCTATGGAGAGCTGCGCTATCATTACGGCCCATACCGAAGACGGTGTTAAGATGGCTCAGAAGGATAATCTTCCTAAGGCGCTCATCGATATTATCAATCAGCACCACGGTAATACTTATCCATCATATTTCTATAAAAAGGCGATTGAAGAAGCTAAGCTCAAGGGCCTTCCTGAACCTAACCCTGATGATTTCAGATATAAGGGTGAGGTTCCAAATACCAAGGAAGCGGCTATCATTATGCTCGCTGATACCTGTGAGGCAGCTTTGAAATCTGCTAAGACCACTGATATTGCTCAGTGTGAAAGTATCATCAGAAAACTTATCAAGCACAAGATCGAAGAAGATCAGCTTGTTAAATCCCAATTGTCTTTCGATGACCTTGAGAAGATCATCAAAGCCTTCCTGAATATCTATTCGGGTCAATTCCACGAAAGGATCAAATATCCTGAATGAAAATAATCTTAAGCAATGAACAGCGTAAATATTCTTCTGAGACCATAAACGGTTTTATGCCCCTTTTCGAAAAAGCATGCGAAAAGATCGTCGAAGAAGATATCATGCCTTTTATCCTTACTAAAAATCAGGATAAGATGTACGTTAATCTTACATTGGTAGGTTCCGAGAAGATCCGTAAGATGAATGCGGAATTCAGAAATGTCAATAAGGTCACTGATGTTCTTTCGTTCCCGATGCTCGACATGAGAAACGGCAAACTTAAAGGTGAATTGGATCCTTCTGATTTTGAGTATGATCAGAACGGTGAACAGGTCATCTGCTTGGGTTCCATCGTTATCTGTCCTGAGGTCTGCGAGAAACAGGCACTGGAATACGGACACAGCATCGAGAGGGAAGCTGCATTCCTTTTTGTTCATTCGATGCTCCATCTTTTGGGATTTGATCATATTGAAGCAGAAGACGAATCACAGATGATCTTCTGGCAGAAAAAGCTCATGTTCGATATCGGATTAGCTTTCGAAGATGAGATCGAATTTGTTTCTCATGAAGGTGAGATGAAGAATGATAATATTGCTTTTGAGGCAGGTACGCCGTGTAAGCATGTTGGATATGTTTCGATCCTGGGTCGTCCAAACGTAGGTAAGTCCACATTGCTCAACTATATAACGGGAATGAAGCTAGCTATTGTTTCTCATAAGCCTCAGACAACAAGAACAAATATAAGATCTATATATAATGGCAAAGATTCTCAGCTTATCTTCGTTGATACACCCGGTGTGCATAATCCGAAGTCTGAACTTTCCAAGATAATGGTCGAGAATTCTTTTAACAGCGCTAAGCATTCTGACATCGTTCTCCTCATGGCTGACGGCAGATTTACTGAGCCTGCTGCTGTTGAGAAGAAACTTTTGGAGCTTTGTAAGCAGAATAAGAAGAAGGTTATCCTCGCGATCAACAAGTCTGACGATATTTCCAAAGAATCACTTCTTCCTACTATCAGCAATTATTCTGCTCTTTTCGATTTTGATGAAGTTATTCCGATAAGTGCGAGAACCGGAGATAACGTTGATGTTCTTCTTAAGGCGATCGAAGAGAGACTTCCTGAAGGTCCAAGGCTTTTTGATTCTGAGGTCATGACTAACCAGACTGAAAGAGAGATCGCTTCCGAGCTAATAAGAGAGCAGATCCTTCATTATACAAACCAGGAGATTCCTCACGGAACTACTGTCGTTGTCGATGAGTTTAAGGAGAAATTCAAGGACAACGCCAAGGATGAATACGACAGGGAAATGGTGGTTATTCACGCGTCTATTATCTGTGAGCGTAAATCCCATAAGGGTATTCTTCTGGGTAAAGACGGTCAGATGATCAAGAGGATCAGTACCAAGGCAAGGATAAATATTGAAAGACTTACGGGATGCAAAGTTTATCTTGAACTGTTCGTAAAAGTCAGAGAGGATTGGAAGAACGACGATCTGTACCTTAAGCAGTACGGTTATTTTGTCGAGGAGGATGACTGATGGCATCTGAACCGATCTCACTTCGCGGTGTCATTTTAAGTTCCGGTGAGTTCAAAGATAAAGACAGGATCATTACGTTCCTTTCCTCTGAGGCTGGTGTTATCAATGTTTGTGTCAAAGGTTCGGGTAAGCAGGGTAGCAAGCTTCTTTCTGCGACGATTCCGTTTATTGTATGCGATATCGTTGTATCGATGACAGGAAGCTATTACTATCTCAAGGAATTCTCGATAGTTTACTCCAATTCCGAGATAATGAACTCTCTTGAAGCAATGACCTGTGCTGCACATATAGGCAAACTTCTTTCTACATCTTATATTGATGATACAAATTCCAAAGTCATGTATGAATTATGTGTATATACTTACTATGCATTATCGAAGGATCCGGAAGACCATAAACTCATCTATTCTGCATTCAACTGGAGATTTCTGTATCTTCTCGGGTACTGTATACTCTATACACATTGTAATTCCTGTTCTGGAGAGTTCGATTCTTCGGCTTATTTAAGCTATTCGACAGGTGAAGCACACTGCGTTGACTGCTACGGTAAAAGAAGGACATTTGAAGATATGATGCTTATGAGTTCTGCCGGAATAAAAGCATTAAACCATTTCATTGAATCTGATATCAAAAAACTGTTTATGGTCAAGGTCGATGATAACACGCTTAAGATGCTGTCTCTTTTTACTACCAGATGTCTGGATATACAGCTTGAAGGTACATATGACTCATATCTGGAACTTATGAGAGATCTTGATGTTTAGATCTTACGAAACTCAGTAAATCTGATTAGCAAATTATCACAGATCGATCATATAGTTATTTGCTTTTTGTTGAGCAGTAATGTAAAATCATAAAGCCAATTGAATGCGGATGTGGCGGAATTGGCAGACGCGCTAGCTTCAGGTGCTAGTTTGGGCAACCAAGTGCAGGTTCAAGTCCTGTCATCCGCACCATTTATGTAACCTGTTTCATTATGAAACAGGTTATTTCTTTGCAAATTTATCATCCTATTGTAAAATAAATTTGTGTATGGGGATGCCTGAACGGTTCTTTTTCTGTTTAAGCATGCCTATTTTTTGAGAATTGGAGGTTTTTATGAGAAAGTTTAGATCGATAGCTCTTTCATTGGTTACTGTAGTCTTATTAGCTGTTGTTATACCATTGTTTGCACCGGGTCTGCCTACCAATGTTAATGCAGCAAGTGATGTCGTTGAAGTTGGCACATTGGATTCGCTTAGTGACGCTTTAGTTAATAGTTCAAATAAAAATAAGTTAATTAGGTTGACATCTGATATTGAATCAGATGTTGAAATATATATATCCTATCCTCTGACTTTGGATCTTAATGGTCATTCGATTAAATTCAGTAATGACGGTTTTTTAGGGATTTATTTATCCGATCCCGATGATATCGTAACATTTACCGGAAATGGTTATATCAGTGGAAATTATTATGGTGGCGGGATAATTTATGTAAATAACGGCAGTCTCGTTTTTGAATCCGGTACTGTTGAAAATCTGAATAAAACTCAAGGATGTCCTATTAATTTAGGAGATAATAGATGCACTATAAAAAACGGTGTATTTATTGGAAAAGATAGCGACTGGTTCTATGAAGTCGGTGAAAATGTAACGTATTACTCATATTATAACAAATATGATTCGAAAACTGGATTGTGGTCAGACTTTTTTAATGAACTTAAAGTTGCCGGAAAAAGTGTAGATAGTATGAATTGCAAGGATATACTGGGTGATGGAGTTTTTAGTTATGATTTTGAAAACAAAACTCTTCATATTAACGGAAATTGCAATTACAGTTCTAAAAGTTCTGTTGTTTATAGTTATGTTTCTGGTCTGATCATCGATATTCAAGGTCCATCATCTCTAGTTGGTAATCTTAATTTGAACGGTGATACCACTATAACCGGTAATAACAAGTTGATAGTTACTTTCGATGATCTTTCGAGTCGAAGTGTTTATTGTAATAATCTTCTGATCAAGGATGTTTCCATTGAATTTCAAGGTAAAGGCGATGGTATTCGCTCTTTCGATGGAGAACTAACAATTGAAAATGCTCTGATTAATGATAATACTGATGGCGAATCTATAAGGTTTGATAATGTATTCAGTTTAAATCATTGTAAGATCGTTGAACCTGAAAAGGCTGTTATTAAATCCCATGCTATATATATGGAAAACGGAACGGATATTGTAACCAAGCTCGTTATTCTACCAGATAACATGTGGGGTCCGAATGAATATACATGGTCTGATGATTATTCAAAGTGCACAGCTAAACATGTATGTGTTGTTGATCCGACAATGATCGAGACAGAAACAGTAACAACAACTTCTAAAGTAAAAACACCTTCTACCACTTCTGAAAAAGGGACAACTACTTACACCGCAACATTCCTGAATAAATCTTTTGCTACACAGACGAAGGATGTTCAGAATATACCTGTTATTGAACCTACAGCAACTCCTGAAAAAGACGGTGGTTTTGAAGACTTCGTTGAAAGACTTTACACTGTAGCTCTTGGTCGTGCGTCCGAGCCGGAAGGAAAAGCCTTCTGGTGTGAACACGTAGGTAACGGAAACCTTAATGGAGCACAGTGTGCAAATGAATTTCTTCTCAGCAAAGAATTTAAAGACAGAGGATTAAGTGATGAGGATTTCCTTAAAGTACTCTACAAGACATTCTTTGACAGAGATGCAGCAGCTGATCCGGACGGATTTAACTTCTGGATGAACAGTCTTAAGACACAGGGGCGTGATACAGTAGTAGACTGCTTTATCAACTCAACAGAGTGGTGCAATGTCTGTGCTTCCTACGGAGTAAAGTCGGGAGCAACAAGAGCCAAGGCAACTGTTGCATCAGCCAATGCGACAGCTTTTGCCAAGAGGCTATACACTGAGTGTCTCGGAAGAGAGGCGGAAGAAGAAGGACTTAAGTTCTGGGCACTGGGTCTAACCAATCTCGAACTTACAGGTAAGCAGGCAGCTTATGAATTCTTCTTCAGTAAGGAGTTCAATGACCACAACTTTGATAACAAGGAACTCATTACGAGAATGTACAAGACATTTATGGGAAGAGAACCTGATGAGTATGGCATGAACTTCTGGTTGGACAGCATGAAGAACGGAATGACCAAAGAACAGGTCTTCAACGAATTTGTTAAGTCAGCCGAGTTTACGGGAATCTGTAAGGACTATGCTATTGACAGAGGTTGATATCTAATTTGAATTTGGGACGGGAGCCGCAATTGCGATTCCCGTTTTTTATTGCAATATACTTTTAAGTTCAAACTTCAGATCTGCCAGTTGTCCGGATAGAGGGTAAGATACTCAGGCTTTTCGATCCTGTCATCAATAAGAAGGACGAAGCCTTCATCTTCTTCAGTTCTTATTACTCTTCCTGCAGCCTGAAGGACTTTCTCCCATCCAGGGAATCTATATGCAAATGCATAACCGTCGCCGAATTTCTCGGTATAGTAATTGCTTAAGATCTCTCTTTCAGGACTTATCTGAGGTATACCGACACCGACTATTATAACTCCTTTAAGTCTGTCTCCGACTAGGTCAATACCTTCTCCGAAGTGCCCTCCGAGTACTGCACCACCCAGAAGTATATCATCGCAGGGTTCGTCAAACATATGAATGAACTCATCTTTCTCGTTTGCTGTCATGTTAGGTTTTTGAAGGATCAACTTATATTCGCGAGGACATTTCTCTGCTATGATGCCGGACACTTTGTTAAGATAATCAAATGAAGGGAAGAACATCAGATAATTACCTTTACGATAGTTCAACTCTTCCATGATCCTGTCTGCTACCCGGTTCATGGTGAAGCTTCGCTCTTTGTATGTAGTGGATATTCCTGATTCGATTATGACTTCAAGATTCTCGGGCGGAAAAGGCGAAGGAAGGCTGAAGTGCCTTACAAAGTCAGTATCCTTTCCGATCAGGACATTTCTATAGTATTCATATGGCGTAAGGGTGGCAGAGAAGAATACCACGGAGAGCTTGTCTTGAATGATGTCCTTGAGCTTTTTCGAGGCATCAAGACAGGTAAGCTTGGCCTTAAGTCCGTCAGGTCCCTTCTCAAAGCAGGTTATGTAAGAATCATCATAGTACTGTTCCAGTACGGTCAGAAAGAATCTGGCCTCAAAAAAGAATTCCAGAGCAACCTTACGAAGTTCTCCCGAGCCGAGTTCATCCAGAAAAGGCGAGAGGTATCTTACTGTCTTCCATAGGATCATATATAAGGTCTTAGGCGTCTCACGCGTTCCTTCAAATCCGTCAGCCATCAAAGTCTTCTTGTCAGGTATGCCTTCAGCTGCCGAGAAAGCAGATTGATGTGAACTTATACAGTGTAAGATCACGTCAAAGTATTGATTTAACTGCATAAGATAATTCTCTATACGGGGATTCTTACCTTTGATAACTCTTTGAAGATCCTTTATGAGTGTGGTGTTAAATTCTGCGCTGTACATGGTCCTTGATCTGTCGACCAAATTATGAGCCTCATCGACAAGTACGACATTGGAGTCATTGGGATTATCAAAGCTTCTCATGATCTTAACTCTAGGATCGAAAGCGTGATTATAATCTCCTATAACTACGTGACAGTAGTTAAGAACATCAAGAAGAAGTTCATGAGGACAAACATTGTATTTCATGGCGATCTTGCCTATAAGATCAGGAGTTATCTCATCATTAATAAGAGCTTCATCGATAGCCGGCTTGACCCTGCCATAGTATCCGATGGCCATCTTACAGAATTTTGAATCGCATTTTTCTCCCATGGGACACATACTTTCCTTGGAAGCAAGAAGAACTGATCTTAATAATAACCCTTTTTTTCTCATATCATTAAGAGCTTTGGAAGCGACGACTCTAGTGGCTGTCTTAGCCGTCAGATAATAGATCTGGCTATACTGTCTTTTAACCAGGCCTTTGATCGCAGGGTATAAGACTGAGATCGTCTTACCTGTGCCTGTAGGTGCTTCTACAAACAATGCTTCTTTTGAAAGCATTGAAAACAATGCGTTCTTCATGAACTGCGCCTGTCCTGGTCTTACATGTTCATAAGGAAAACTCATATTTCTGATGGATTCAAGGGATTCGGTCTCATAATTGATGAGACTTATTGCAAAGTCAGCATATTGTGAAGAAACATCATCCAGAAAATTCAAAGCTTCATTTCTGTGGTAATCCCAGGACTTTTCACAATACTCTAATGTAGTTATGGATACATATCTTAGACTTATCTTAACTGATTCAATATTCTCATTAGCCAAGAGAAATAAAGCAGCATATATCTTTAGCTGAGCTTCGTGTTCTTCACGTCTTAATTTTGTATAATCATTTTTCGTAGAGTTCACGGATTTGATCTCGATTATATGCTGAGTGTCATTCTTATTTATGAAAACATCCGCTCTGCCTCGTATATTCAATACGACAGTTCCCATATCAATGGTGCCTTTAAGCGAAAACTCTGTTTCCATTTCATCGCCGTAATCTTTTTTCAAAGCAGCAAAGATCTTACGATGAAGTTGAGTGCCTTCAAGACCTGAAACGGAATTAAAAGACCCTCCGGAGAGATCACCGCAGCGGCATACATATTGGGCTATAGTTGTAACAGAAACATTCAATTCACTTGGCATAGTTAGATTATATCTTTTATTGAACTGTATTGTAACATCATTAAGTTAATATATGTGGATGTGGCGGAATAGGTAGATGTGTTTGCCGCTAGTACTAGTTAGGGCTATCTGGTGATGATTCAAGTTCTTTCATTAGAACAAAAAAGGTTATGATCCTTATGGATTGAAAGCATTTTATTGATTTACAAATACAATCTGTCGATGTAAAATATTTTTGTTGTATATGGGTTTGCTTTGCATGATTGTTTTCGCAAAGTAAACCTGTTTTATTATATACGGAGGGTATTTATGAATAAGACTCGATCCATTGCTGTTTCTTTATCTACAGTTCTTATGTTGGCTTTCTTGGTTTCGGTATTTCTTCCGGCTTCAGCTTGTAAAGTCTATGCTGATATTTATGATAATACCGTTGAAGTTACTACCAGTGATGAATTGAAAGAAGCTCTATCCGATAGTTCTAATATTGGAAGAATAATTTATTTAAGTAAAGATATTGTTTGTTCATCAGATTGCTATGTTTATTATCCGATGACATTGTGTCTTAATGGAAGAAGATTATCATTTGATAATGGTTATCAACTCTATGTAAAACTAAATAGCGATAGTGATGTTTTTAATATTCTGGGAAAACTCTTCTTGGATGGTTATAGAGGTGTTTTGGTTGGTAATATTAATGGAAGTTTAGTTTATCTTGAAAAGGGAACTGTCGTTGTTGAAGATATTGAAGTGTACAATAAAAATACGAATTATAATGGATCTGCATTTAATTCTAATAGCAATATTATTCTCAATTCAGGCTTATTCTCTTGTCATAAAGGATTGATCTCAGATATTAGATTAAATAGTTATGTACGAGAGGGAGCGAAAATAACTGATTCTTACATTAATATGGAAGCACAGCTTATTGCCGGAGGTAGAGTTGTTTCGAATTATAATTGTAATGATGTTTTAGGTGACGGTGTTTTTAGTTATGATAATTCTTCAAAGACTCTTACAATTAATGGAGACTGTAGTAATTACATAATTAGTTATATAGAAGATTTGGTTATTAATGTTACAAAGGATTCTGTTTGCCATTTTGTACAAATGGATCTTCATGGTACAACAACAATCACAGGTGGTCATAAATTATCGTTTATTGAATGTATGGATTTTTGTATTACCTGTTGTGAAAATAATAAAGATATTATAGTTAAAGATATATCTTTATTTTTCGGTTACTCAGGAGCAGCTTTCTATGGGCTGGGAAAAGATTCAGGTCAAAATCTGATACTTGATAATGTAGAGGTCATTACAAAGTACTTGTTTTTTGAAGGAAATAAATCATTAAGTACCATTACTTTGAAAAATTGTGAGATAACTGATACTGATGGATACATTATTAAAGATGGCTTAATTTATGAAAGTGACGGCACTACAAAAGCCAGAGAAGTAACGATTAAAGCAAATGATTATTGGGAACCTGTCGAATATACTTGGAGTGATGATTACTCCGAGTGTACTGCAAAAAGAGTAAGTAAAGTAGATGCTTCAAAAATAGAGACAGAAACAGTTACTACAACTTCAAAAGTAAAAACTGTTGCAACTACTTCAGAGAAAGGAACTACTACATATACTGCTACATTCTTGAATGAGGGTTTTTCTACTCAGACAAAAGATGTTCAGAATATACCTGTAATTGTCTCAGATCCGGTTAAGGATCCGATAACAGATCCGATTATTGATCCGGTAGCCGATCCATCATTTGAGGATTTTGTTGAGCGTCTTTATGTAGTAGCTCTTAACCGTCCATCAGAACCTGAAGGAAAAGCATTCTGGTGTGAACATGTAGGTAATGGTGACCTTAACGGCGCTCAGTGCGCTAATGAGTTCCTCCTAAGTAAAGAGTTTAATGACAGGGGATTGAGCGATGAAGAATTCCTCAAAGTCCTTTACAAGACATTCTTTGACAGAGATGCAGCAGCCGATCCGGATGGATTTAATTTCTGGATGAACAGTCTTAAGACTGAAGGTAGAGACAAAGTAGTTGACGGTTTCATCAACTCCGAAGAATGGTGCAATATATGTGCAACATACGGAGTTAAGTCCGGTGCAACCAGAGCAAAGGCAACTATACCTTCAAAGAATGCAAAAGAATTTGCAGAGAGACTTTATACGAAGTGCCTTGGAAGAGATGCAGAAGAAGAGGGTCTCATGTTTTGGGCATTAGGTCTTACCAATCTTGAACTTACGGGTAAACAGGCAGCTCACGAGTTCTTTTTCTCCAAGGAGTTCAACGATCACAACTTTGATAACAAAGAACTTCTTACGAGAATGTACAGAACATTCATGGGACGTGAACCGGATGATGACGGAATGAACTTCTGGCTTGATTCAATGAAGAATGGAATGACCAAAGATCAGGTATTCGATGAGTTCGTTAAATCACCTGAGTTTACGCAGATCTGTAAGGATTATGCGATTGATAGGGGATAACATATAAAGAGTAATGAAAAGAGAGTCATGGTTTCATGGCTCTCTTTTTTGTGGCTGTATCGCAGTTGTGTTTACATTGAAATAAACATCTTATAAAATTACTTTGTGTTTTTGTTTATGCTTGAATTGTTCGTTACCGTTTAAGAATGTTCTATTTATTTGCTGAATTGGAGGGTTTTATGAGAAAGATACGATTGATAGCACTTTCATTAGCAACAGTAATATTGTTAGCATTTGTTATACCAATATTTACACCGGCGTTATCTAACAATGTTTATGCTGCAGGGGATGTTATTGAAGTAGGAACATATAATGCTTTGAAAACTGCATTGAGTGATTTTTCTAATAAAAACAAGACTATAAAACTATCTTCATCTATTGAAACAAATGAAGTAATTTATATTCATTTTCCTGTTACTATAGATCTTAACAAAAAATCAATGAATTTAGGACCTGAAAGCTATATAGAAATTTCAACAAATAATAAAGATGATACTGTTACTATTACAGGAAACGGTTATATAGTTGGAGAATTAAAGGGTACTGGTGGCATACTATATGTAAATAAAGGAACCCTTGTTTTTGAATCCGGTACGGTTGAGAATAAACCCCAATCTAATGGTACGCCTTTTAATTTATTGAATAAAACTTATTGTTACATATTAGTTTATTCTGGCATCTTTATTTCTAAATATGAGTGGATAGATAAGGTTTCGTATTCTCTTATTTCATATTATTATTGGGATAAAGATGATGATACAGGATTTACTACTAGTTATATTGATTATAGATTTCAAGTAGCCGGTGAAATTGTAAATCATTATAACTGTAAAGATATTCTCGGAGATGGTGTATTCAGTTATGATTATGATACAAGAACTCTCGCAATTAACGGAGATGGTAGTTATGATAATGACCCTGAGAGATTTATTATTACATCATATGTCCCTGGTTTAACTATTGATGTACAAGGTCCATCATCTTTGATTGGTTGCTTAGATCTATATCGTAGTACAACAATAACAGGAAATAACAAGTTAACTGTTACTAGCGATAAATTTGCTGCTTGTATTCAGGCAAGTGATCTTTTGATCAAAGATGTTTCTATCGAATTTAAAGGCACATCTGGAGGCATATCTATTTATGATGAAAATAGTTTAATCATCGACAATTCTCTTATTATTGATAATTCTGAAGATGAATCAATAATTGCATATGGCATTTTTGAATTAAAAGATTGTAAAATTGTTGAACCAGAAAAATATGATATTGCAGATGGAACGGTTTATGATTCAAAAGGTATTGCGGTCAAAAAGATTAAAATTCAACCTGATGAGTATTGGGGACCAGCCGAATATACATGGTCAAGTGATCTTTCGGAATGCACAGCCAAAAGAACATGTAAAGTTGATTCATCACTTGTAGAAACCGAGACTGTTAAGTCTACATCAAAAGTTACAACACCGGCTACAACATCAGTAGTTGGTACCACTACATATACAGCAACATTTACTAATAAGGCTTTTGAAACACAGACAAAGGCTCTTAATAATATTCCAACATTAGCTCCTTCTAAACCGGATCCTGTAAATCCTGATCCTGAAACAAAAGGTGGTTCATTCGAGGATTTCGTTGAGAGACTTTATGTAGTAGCACTTAACCGTGCTTCAGAACCTGAAGGAAAAGCATTCTGGTGTGAGCATGTAGGTAATGGTGACCTTAACGGTGCTCAGTGTGCCAACGAGTTCCTCTTAAGTAAGGAGTTCAATGACAGAAAACTTAGTGATGAAGATTTCCTAAAAGTCCTTTATAAGACATTCTTTGATAGAGATGCAGCCGCTGATCCTGATGGATTTAACTTCTGGATGAACAGTCTTAAGACTGAAGGAAGAGATAAGGTAGTTGACGGTTTTATCAATTCAGAGGAATGGTGCAATATCTGTGCTACATATGGAGTTAAGTCTGGTGCAACCAGAGCAAAGGCAACTATACCTTCAAAGAATGCAAAAGAATTTGCAGAGAGACTTTATACGAAGTGCCTTGGAAGAGATGCAGAAGAAGAGGGTCTCATGTTCTGGGCATTAGGTCTTACCAATCTTGAACTTACGGGTAAACAGGCAGCTCACGAGTTCTTCTTCTCCAAGGAGTTCAATGATCACAACTTTGATAACAAAGATCTTCTTACGAGAATGTACAGAACATTCATGGGGCGTGAACCTGATGATGACGGAATGAACTTCTGGCTTGATTCTATGAAGAACGGTATGACTAAAGAACAGGTCTTCGACGAATTTGTTAAGTCAGCTGAGTTTACTGGAATCTGTAAGGATTATGCTATAGACAGAGGTTGATATCTAATTTGAATTTGGGACAGGAGCCGCAATTAGCGACTCCCGTTTTATACGCAACAAAACTTTTAAGTTAAAACTTATCAGTTTTTTCCGACCTGCCGGTTGTCCGGATAGAGGGTAAGATATTCATTTTTTTCGAAAAATCAGAATATGGAGATGATGTGTCAGATTTACAAAATTAATGTACGGTTGTAAAATATTCACATGTGAAGGGTATGCTTTGCGGAACTATTATGCAAAGTAGCCCTTTTTGTGACTTATGGAGGTTTTTATGAGCAAGATTCGTTCGTTCACTAAATCTTTAGCAACAATATTAATGATGGCATTATTGGTTTCAGTTATTCTGCCATTTTCTTCTCGTGTAGTTTTGGCTGCTGGTGAAGAGATTGAAGTTAATACTTATAATGAATTAGTAAATGCTCTAAAGAGTAGTGATAATGCAGGAAAAACGATAAAACTAACTAAGAATATTTCAGGTGGTACTTCGACTAGTAATCTGAATGTTAAATATCCGATGACTTTGAATCTGAATGGTAGGACTTTAACTCTTCCAAATGGCAAAAGAATGTCTGTATCTCTAAATGGTTCAGAAGATGTTTTTAAGATTATAGGTAAAGCTAGTTTTAGTAGCTCTTTGGGACAAATAAAAGGAAATTATAATGGTACATTTATAACATTGAGTATGGGTTATCTTGTTATTGAGGAAGCAACCATTACTAACAGTAATACGAATGGATATACACTTAGTAACAGTGATCATATTACGATTAATTCAGGTAGTTTTAAAAGTCCAAACGCTTTGAGATCCAAAATTAAGATTAATAGTCTTACAAAATATACTAAGTCGGGTACCACCCAAACATATGATGGACAGCTCTTTTTGAATTATCAAGTTGTTTCTGATAGTAATTGCAAAGATGTTTTTGAAGATGGTATTTTCAGTTATGATATTTCTACTAAGACACTTTCTTTTGGCGGATACTTTGAGGGTTATATTTTAAGCCATATAGATGATTTAACCATTTCAGTTACAAAAAAATCTGAATTTTCGGGAATAATTGATGTATATGGTAATACTACTTTTACTGGAGGTAATAAGCTGACAGTAAGATCTAGTGATGAAGATTATTCTATAAATCAATATTTAATTGGAAAAAACATTATTGTTAAAGATATTTCACTTGAAATCTTTGGTAAATATGCATTTTCCGGAGACGGATTTGACTCAAATGAAAATTTGATCATTGAAAACGCTGAAATCGTTGATAATGCAGGATTTGGTTTTAGTGATGATAAATATATATTTAGTTCTATCTCTCTAAAAAATTGTAAGATAATCGAACCTAAAGATGCAGTTGTAAAAGATGGAATTATTTTCGAAAGTGATGGAATAACAATTGCTAAAAACGTTAAGATCAGACCTGATGATTATTGGAAGCCGACAGAGTATACATGGTCAGATGACTATTCTAAATGTGTCGCTATTCGTACAAGCAGGTTTGACAGTTCGGTATTCGAGAAAGAATCAGTTATTACTTCATCGAAAGTTAAGATTCCTGCTACTACAACAGTAAAGGGAACTACTACTTATACTGCGACATTCTATAATAGTGCTTTTACAACACAAAGCAAAGATGTTCAGAATATACCTGTTCTTCCTTATGATCCTAATTCGAATAATAATTCAAATCAAAATACAAATCAAAATACAAATCCTGGAACAGATATTTCATTTGAGGATTTTGTAGAACGACTTTATGTTGTAGCACTTAATCGTCAGTCTGAACCTGAAGGAAAAGAGTTTTGGTGTACTCATGTCGGAAACGGAGATTTGAATGGTGCTCAGTGTGCTAACGAGTTCCTTTTGAGCAAAGAATTTAAGGACAGGGGATTGAGCGATGAAGAATTCTTGAAGGTTCTTTATAAGACTTTCTTCGACAGAGATGCTGCTAACGATCCGGATGGTTTTAATTTCTGGATGAACAGCCTTAAGACTGAAGGCAGAGATAAAGTTGTTGACGGTTTTATCAATTCTACTGAGTGGTGCAACATCTGTGCTACATACGGAGTTAAATCCGGAGCTACAAGGGCTAAGGCTTCTATCGCTTCTAAGAATGCAATTGCGTTTGCCACAAGACTTTATACAGAATGTCTCGGCAGAGAACCAGAAGAAGACGGTCTCAAATTCTGGAGCTTAGGACTTACAAATCTTGAACTTACCGGTAAACAGGCTGCACATGAGTTCTTCTTCTCTAAGGAGTTCAATGACTTTAATCTTAATAATGAAGGACTTCTTACGAGAATGTATAAGACATTCATGGGTCGTGAACCTGATACTGACGGTATGAATTTCTGGCTCAATGAAATGAGTAACGGAATGACAAAAGAACAGGTGTTCAATAATTTCGTTAATTCAGCAGAGTTTACTCAGATCTGTAAAGACTACGCAATCGACAGAGGTTGATAATTTACTTAATTTGAACTGAAAGGAGTCACTAAGTGGCTCCTTTCTTATTTCTGCTTTCTTTTCATTGATTTTCTTTGAATGAAGTATCCGATTATCATTATTATGATCGATAATGCTATACAACAGTAGAAGGATATCCCACGGCTGACAAGTTCGAGATTTGCAGGGCTTTGTACATCTGGAATCTGATCTAATCCGTTGATAAGGATATAGTCTGCGACTCCGATTCCGCCAGGTACTACCGGGATACTGTATACACCGATCAGAACCATTGACTGCACATTTATTACTTCATTTACGTTTGTGATACTACCGCCAAATGCAAGATATACAAAGACAGTTGTTCCAATCGTTGACAGTCTTTGAAAGATATTCATGATCAAAGCTGAAAGCATATATTTCTTTTCAGTATTAATGAGTTGGACACTGTTTTTATATTGCTCGATCGAATGTTCAACACGATTCAACTTTGCTTCTTTTTTTCGAATAAGATGAAGTCTAACACCGATATTTATAAAAAAGATAACAATCTTTTTAACCCATTGTTCTTTTTTCAATATGAGTACAAAGATGACACATAAACTTATGATAAAAAGACTTCCTATAACGATCAAAACCTTGGCCGGAGTGTCAAAATCCCAGAAATTATGAGGGCTGCTGACAAATCCGAACAGACCAATAATGGCAAGCGAGATAGTATAAAGAAGCATGTTTGAGAGAAGAACAACTGCAGATTGTGCCATTGTGATACCGTCGCGACTCATAAAATAAGCGCTGGCAGGTTGTCCTCCCGATGCAGAAGGGGTAATAGCGGAAAAATAGATATCAGCAGATGAATAAAGTAATCCGTGACTTTTGATCGGTTCATGCTTCTCAGACTTATTCAATGCTGAGATCAATATATCCAGAGCCTTTCCTTCGAAAAAGATGTTAAGGAATATCGTTGAACATGCAACAAATAGCCAGGGTAGATTTGCATTCTTCAATGTGTCGATCAAAAGTTCCAAAGAATAGCTTCCGCTCTTGGCCATGATAACCCAAATACTGACTATCATTAAGACCAGAAATAATATCATCCATGGAATCTTTTTCTTAAACATCAAAAACAAGCCTCAAACGATTTATTTGTCTATTTTACATTTAAGTTTCTTAAGATACCATCTTCTTTTATCTTAATTTTTCATTAAGAAATCAAATGTCATTCCAAGAAATGCCTTTATATCAGGCTATTCGACATATAAAGAACGTAATGATAGAATCTTTTCTATATAAATAATATAAAAGAAGGTTTGGTATGAGATATAGATTATATAATTCAAAGATCCTTTCCATGGAAGACAGAAATGTCATCGATGGTGAGATTTGGGTTAACGGATCAGAGATAGAGTATGTAGGAAATAGTAAAGAAGGAAGCGGATTTGATGAGGAGATCAATTGTGAAGGCAATCTTTTAATGCCTACACTTAAAAATGCTCATACTCATTCTGCTATGACTTTTTCAAGGTCATTGGCAGATAATCTTCCTTTGGACGTTTGGCTTAACACTAAGATATTCCCGATGGAAGCCAAACTTAAGGATGAACACGTTTATTGGTTCTCCAAACTTGCTATTCTTGAGTACCTGAAAAACGGTATATCTCTTGCTTGCGACATGTATTTCTTCAGAGATGCCAGTAACAGAGCATCTGATGAGTCCGGATTCAGATTCTGTTATATCTCCGGTGCCAATGATTACGGCGGAGTAGATGATCTTGAAGAACAGTATCATATTCATAATGAGTATTCAGATCTTGTAAGCATGCATCTTGGCTGTCATGCTGAATATACAACGAGCAAAGAAAACCTTATGAAGATCTCTGCTCTTGCCGATAAGCTCAAAGCACCTGTTTTCATGCATAATTCCGAGACCAGGAAAGAAGTAGAAGGATGTATCGAGAGATACGGTAAGACTCCAACACAGATACTTGATGAACTCGGCATGTTTAACTACGGTGGTGGCGGATACCATTGTGTTCATTTTGATGATAAGGATTATGAGATCTTCAAGAAGAGAGACATGCTTGCAGTATTTAATCCTTGCTCTAATCTTAAGCTTTCATCCGGAATCGCTGATATTAAACGCTTTATTGATGAAGGTATCAGTGTTTCAGTAGGAACTGACGGAGCTGGCAGTAACAATAGCCTGAATATATTTAGAGATCTTTATCTTGCATGTGTTCTTCCTAATGTAAGAGGTGAGGGCGAAGCAAATATCGATCCGTATGTTCTTCTCAAAGGTCTTACATCTGTTGGTCCTAAGCATATGGGACTAGATAAGATCTGTTACCTTAAGGAAGGTCAGAAGGCGGATATCATGATGGTAGATATGACCGATCCTTCGATGCAGCCGATTAATAATATTATCGAGAATATCGTTTTCAGTGGTTCTCCTGATATCGTTAAGATGACAATGATCAACGGTAAGATCGTTTATAAAGACGGTGAATATCTCACTTTGGATAAGAAAGAGATATATGACCGTTGTAATTCTTTGATGCAGGATCTCAGATAATGAAGTTTATTCTCGAATACATGAAAAAATACAAGATTCAATGCCTTATCGGTCCGCTGTTTAAGGTGTTTGAAGTTGTATTCGAATTATTGGTGCCGTTGATAATCAAGAATATAATCGATAAGGGTATCGGCAATAATGATTCATCGTATGTTAAGCAATCAGTTATCCTTCTTATTGTATTTGCGATCGTCGGTTTTTCATGCACGCTTTTAGCACAATACATGAGTGCTTTTTCTGCTATCAATATCTGTTCAGATATGCGAGAAGATACTTTCTCGAAAGTATTGAGTTTCAGGTCAAAGGATATCGATAAGCTCGGAACATCAAGGCTTTTGACCACGCTTACATCTGATATCAATCAGATCCAGGTTGGAATCAATCTAGCGTTACGACTTCTTCTAAGATCGCCTTTTGTAGTGCTTGGTGCTGTCATCATGGCATTTACAATCGATATGAAGATCTCACTTCTTTACGTTGCTGTCGTTGCTATACTTGCAGTTATCATTGCTCTGAATTTCAGAAGATCTTTGCCGGCCTATAAAGCTGTTCGCTCTGAACTGGATAATGTTGTAACTGAGACGGATGACGGTCTTAACGGTGTTCGTGTTATCAGAGGTTTTACTCAGACAGATAATGAGACAAAGAACTTTAAGGTTCATACTGATAAGCTTAATAAGCTTCAGAGAGCTTCTGCCAAGATAACCACGATACTTAACCCTCTGACATTTCTTATCGTAAATCTTTTTCTATGCATTCTCATCTACACGGGTGCAATCGAATTCGGTAACGGTAATCTTTCCCAAGGTGAGATCATAGCTCTTTATAACTACATGGGTCAGATCCTTGTCGAGCTTATTAAGCTTACTAATCTTATTGTTCAGATCAGCCGAGCTCTTGCTTGCTCTAACCGTGTTTCATCTGTTATCGAGACTCCTGTAAGCTCTGTAATCGATACATACGGTGCATCTGAGGAACTTCTTAATTTCAATAAAGTCTCATTCTCATACAATGATGATGATTCGTATGCTCTTAAGGATATCTCTCTTTCTCTTCGAAAAGGCGAGAGTATCGGCATTATTGGAAAGACCGGTTCAGGCAAATCCACTCTCGGTGCTCTTATAGCTAGGTCGTATATGCCATCAGAAGGTGAGATCACATATGCTGACGGTACTCCTCCGAAGATCGGTTATACGATGCAGAAGACGAGACTTTTCTCAGGAACAGTCGAATATAACATAAAACTCGACAGGGAAGACATTACAAGTGAAGATGTTGATCTTGCTATTGACATCTCATGTGCCGGTGATTTTGTTAAGTCCAAAGATATGGAACTTACTGAAAGCGGGAAGAACCTTTCAGGTGGTCAGCGTCAGCGTCTTAATATCGCCAGGGCAGTTGCTTCAAAGCCTCAGATACTTATCCTTGATGATGCATCCGCAAGCCTTGATGCCATAACCGAAAACAAGCTTATAGAGAAGATCAATTCCATGACTGAGATGTCAAAGGTAATAATCTCCCAGAAGATCAAATCTGTTAAGAACTGCGACAAGATCATTGTTCTTGACGAGGGTTCGATCGTTGACTGCGGAGATCATGAGACACTTCTTAAGAACAGCGATATCTACAAAGAGATGTATGCTCTCCAGACAAAGGAGGCTACAGTATGAGAAAGAATAAAGGTTCCATCTCAGCTCTTATAAGACTTCTTAAGATGTCCAGAGGAAGCGGTCCTAAGCTGGTATGTTCTATCATCCTTGCTGCGATAACATCAGTTCTTACTTTGTTGATCCCGTATTTCTTCGGTAAGATCGTTGACCTTTTTGTCGGTGATCTTGATATGGGTCAGGTTACAAAATATCTTTTGTTCATCGTATCATTTATCATTACTACTGCGATCCTGACTTACATAATGAATACTCTGAACTACAAGATCTCGTATGATACAGTTCAGAAACTTAGAGACAGCGCTTATGAGAAGATCAACAGACTTCCTGTTTCTTATATCGAGAAGACATCAGTCGGTTCTATAGAGAGCCTTGTTATTAACGATTGTGAGACAGTAAGTGACGGTCTTCTTATGTCCCTTAATCAGTTCTTTACGGGTATCGTAACGATCGTTGTCGTATTCATTATCATGTTTATCATTAACTGGAAACTTGCTTTGCTTATTGCAGTTATCACGCCGGTTACTTTGCTGATCACTGCAGTATTCCTGTCATCGATCAATAAGCATCTCAAGGCTCATTCTGCAGCTAAGGGTAAGCAGACAGGTTTTCTTAACGAGATGATCAGTAACTTAAGAGAGATTGATAATTTCGATATCGAAAAGAGTATCGACGGTAAGCTTAAGAATATCGATAAGGATTATCGTAAGATCGCTGTTAAGGCTACATTCCTTTCGTCTCTTGTTAATCCTTCGACAAGACTTTTTAACGGCTCGATATACGCTATAGTTGCTCTTTTAGGTGCATTAAGTGTTATCTCAGGAGGAATGACTGTCGGAGCATTATCGAGCCTTTTGGCTTATGCTACGACATATATGAAGCCTATTAACGAGATCTCCGGAGTTTTTTCAGAGTTATCGGATTCTCTTGCATGTGCATCGCGTATTTTCGAGTATCTTGATGAGGAAGAAACGGAGAGATTTGATAAAGAATGCTCAGTTGAATTTGAAGGCAATATCGAACTTAAGGATCTCGTATTTTCTTATGACGGCAAGCGTAATGTTATCGACGGTATGAACCTTAAGATCCCTTCAGGAACAAAGGTAGCAATCGTTGGTACTACCGGATGCGGTAAGACGACACTTATTAATCTTCTGATGAGGTTTTATGAGCCAAGGTCTGGTCAGATCTTGGTTGACGGTAAGCCTATTACTGATCTTTCAAAGAATGAGCTTCGTTCTCATGTCGGTATGGTCCCGCAGGATACATGGTTTAAGACTTCGACCATTAAGCGTAATATCCTTTACGGAGTACATGACAGGGAAGTTTCCGATGAAGAGATCGAGAAGACCTCCAGACTTTTGGGAGTACATTCGTTTGTTAAGCATCTGCCAAATAAATACGATGAGCTTATTACGAGTAAGCGTGAGGATATCTCTGATGGCCAAAGGCAGCTTCTGAGTATTGACAGAGCATTTATGAGCGATCCGGAGATCCTTATCCTGGATGAAGCTACTTCCTCAGTCGATGCGATCACTGAGAATAAGATCACATCTGCGGTCCGCGTGCTCTGTGAGGGAAGAACTTCAATTATCATTGCACACAGGCTCTCGACGATCATTGATGCCGATATGATCGTTGTTATGGATCAAGGTAAGATCATCGAACTTGGCGATCATAAGACTTTGGTCAACAAAGGCGGCTATTATTCAAGACTCTACGATTCATTTATGCAGTAATAGCTTGATCAACTTACTTGACATCATCAAGTTAAGTTTGATATTTTATTGACATATAGTAAACGCGTTGATAAGGAATATTACCTCTATCTTAGTCGCACAGAGAGTTGACGGTCGGTGTAAGTCAACGGACAGAGATCTTGGGAACTCACCTTTGAGCGGTCGAACAGAAAGCATCAGTGATTAAGTTCGAACGGAGAAGTCCACCGTTATCGGGACAGAATATCAGGAATCAATCCTTGTATTCGGTGAGTGCATCCAATGACGGATGAATTAGAGTGGTACCGCGAACGCCCCTTCGTCTCTATGTAGATGAAGGGGCTTTTTGTTTGGAGGTATCAACAATGATGAATTACGGTAAGTACAAAAGACCGCCGATGGTCCCGATAAAGGACCGCAAGTGGCCGTCAAATCAGATGACCAAGGCTCCGATCTGGTGCTCTGTTGATCTTCGTGACGGTAACCAGGCACTCGAGATCCCGATGAATCTCGAGCAGAAGGTCTATTTCTTTTCTTATCTCGTAAGGATCGGATTTAAGCAGATCGAGATCGGTTTCCCGGCAGCATCGGAGACTGATTACAATTTCACTCGTTATCTTATCGAAAACAATCTCATACCTGACGACGTAGCTATCCAAGTGCTTACACAATCCAGGGAACACATAATCGCGAAAACAATGGAAGCCGTCAAAGGTGCTCCGAATGTTATCGTGCATCTTTATAATTCGACGAGTACTCTCCAAAGAGAAGTGGTCTTCGGATTTGACAGGAAAGACTGCGTTAATCTTGCTGTTGAGGGTGCTAAGCTCATCAAGGAATATATCGCGAAAGATACTTCCGATACTAACTACATCCTTGAGTATTCTCCTGAAAGTTTCTCGGGAACTGAAGTCGATTTCTCAGTCGAGATATGCGACAGCGTACTTGATATATGGCAGCCGACACCTGATAACAAGGCTATCATCAATCTTCCTGAGACAGTTCAGCTTTCTACTCCGAACGTGTATGCTGATCAGATCGAATACTTCTGTACAAATACCAGATGGAGAGATTCTATACATGTTTCTTTGCACACACATAACGACAGAGGTACAGGTATCGCATCATCCGAGCTCGGTATCCTTGCAGGAGCTGACAGGGTAGAAGGTACTTTGTTCGGTAACGGTGAGAGAACAGGAAATGCCGATATCGTTACTCTTGCTATCAACATGATGATGAACGGTATAGATCCTATGCTCGATTTCTCTGATATAGATGAAGCGATCCATATCTATGAGACATCCACGAGCATGCTTATCGATGACAGACATCCGTGGGCCGGTAAACTTGTATACTCAGCTTTTTCAGGTTCTCACCAGGATGCCATCAAGAAGGGTATGGAGCATCTTAAGAAGTCCGGTTCAAAGATCTGGGAAGTTCCGTATCTTCCTATCGATCCGATGGATGTCGGACGTAACTATGAGCCTATCATCAGGATCAACAGTCAGTCCGGTAAGGGCGGAGTTGCTTATGTTATGGAGCAGTATTTCGGCTTAAGACTTCCGAAGAGCTTCTTGATCGATTTCCTGCCTATCATCAAGGATGAGACTGACAGGAACATGAAGGAACTTACTCCTCAGCAGATATTCGACATTTTCGATGATACATATATAAATGTTGTGACACCATTCAGACTTGTTTCATTTTCTGAAATAGCTCATGATGATAAGCATTCAGAAGTTGCTGCCAAGATCATGTATCGCGGTGAACTTAAGAGGATCAAAGGTAAGGGAACAGGTCTTTTGGATGCTTTTGTCAACGGCTTTACATCAGCTTTTGATATCAGCTTTACGATCAGCATGTATAACGAGCATGCTATGAAGAGTGGTACAGATTCTGCAGCTATCACATATATCGAGATCAAGAAGGATAAGGAGCGCAATGTCTACCTTGGCGCAGGCGTCTCAAGTTCCGTAACGAAATCATCCGTTAGAGCGATCATAAGTGCAGTCAACAGAATGATCAAATGAAATAATATAGGGGATGTCACAAAAGTAATTGAACTCACTTGGGACATCCCCATTCTTTTTGAATTCCCGTTATTTGTACAGTTCTATAGCGGTACAGATGACTGTATTTTAGGAAGAATTCCCGTTGCTTGTACAGTCCTATAACGGTACGAATGACTGTAATTTTGCCGTTTTTCCCGTGATAAGTACAGTTTCTTAGAACTGTACAGATGACTGTAATTTATTGAAGACAAAAGGAAAGGTCTCATTAAAATGCCTTTGAAATCCAGTAATCTATCCCTATTCACAGAGACTAAATACCGGATTTTCTTGTAAAATACAGCAAAAAGTTCCTGGTTATAGGGATTACTAACTGGATTCTAGCCAAAAATCCAGTATTTTCTCCCTATCGTCAGGGAGAAACAACTGGTGTTTCATGGCAGGGTTTCGCAGAACAAAAAGCAGATCCACTTCAGTGTGAACCTGCCTTTTATGATCCGAATTATGTTTTGAGACATCCTAAATTTATTTACAGCATTTTCGATTTATTTCTGAAGTTTCTGTCTTTTCGTTTGATGTTTCTTCTTCTGAAGATAAAGATCGCTGCGATAAGGATTACCGCGAGGACTGATACTCCCAAGACTGTGATGATGAGCTTTTTGAGCTTGCCCCAGAATTTACTGGAGGACTTTTCCGGAGTGATCTCAGACAGACGTTCTTTGGATTCTATAAGAAGATGAATGGTTCCGACTTCATATGTATAATTGTCACTGTACCTTCTGTAAAGAGGTATATCAAATGACTGCGATGTTATATTCGGATTTATTACTACTCCTGAAAGCTCGATTACAGCCGTATAGCCTCCGAGAGCTCTGGACGTCAGGGTAGTGTGGTACGGATTAAGATTGATCGTATAATCAACGATCTTAAGGTCTGTATCAACAAGAAGCTGATTGATCTGAACTTCGGTATTATCCTTAAGGGTCGTATAATCTGCTTCATCAATTGCAACAGTAGTAAATTTGTTATATCCGTACTCGAAAAGTTGGATGATATCGGAATACCTGATCTCTGAATCTTCTGCTCCGAAGATAGCAGCAACAAGGATTCGACCATTTTTATTAGCAGCTGCTACGATCGTGTTTCCGGCTGCTTCGGTAAATCCTGTCTTACCTCCGATGTAATACTCGTATGCGTACATCTGCGTCGAGATGAATCGGTTTGCATTGAGGACAGTTCTCTTATCATTGTATTTATTGGTCTCAGGAATCTCGTATTGCGTTGATGTAGCGATCTCACTGAATTCAGGATAAGCAAGACAAGCCTCCAGGATCTTACACATATCGCTTACAGTAGTAAGATTAGGTCTTTCCGGATCTGAAAGACCGTAACTGGATGTGAAATTTGTATTAGTGCAACCAAGTTCCTTTGCTCTGTCATTCATCAGAGTGCAGAAATCAGCTTCAGATCCTCCGATATGGATCGCGAGAGCCAAGGTAGCATCATTACAGGATTTGAGGATCGCAGCATTAACGAGGGCTTCAACAGTGAATTCTTCACCCTCTGTCATTCCAAGCCTTACATAATCATCAGGAATTCCTGCAAACATCATTGGTGTAATGGTTACCGTATCGCTCATATCACAGTTCTCAAATGCCAGAAGAACGGTCATAAGCTTAGTAGTTGAAGCAGGCTCCAAAGCAGTATTAATATCCTGACCATAAAGATATATCTGGGATTGAGCATCGAAAAGTACGAATGACTTACCGTTTATCTCAGGTGCTTCAGGATTTGTCTCATTAAGGAAAGCTGTCTTAGCATCGTCAGTTGATACTACGATCTGATCATCAGCCGCTGATGCTGTAGTTTCCAGGGAAAAAGTTGTCTCTTCTGAGGTCGATTCTCCATCTCCTTCGGGATCAGGATCAGCATATACATTATCAAAAATACCAAATACCAGTATCAGTGCCATGAGCACAGATAAGATCTTGGTGAATGAGTTTTTCATTGTGCCTCCGGTTACGGTTTGAGTGATTTAACAGATATATTATAGCAATAACTGTTTTGTTCACAAATATACACTTTTTTGTTATATTATTTTTATTAAAAAATAAGGATGAACTACAAAAATGCCGATAAATAAGGTTACTGATGCGGAGTTTAAGGTTATCGACGCAGCTGTTGACGAGTTAAGAAGTTACTTTTCGAATAAGGCCGATGAACTCGGTCGCCCTTTAACATATTTGATCAAAACATACGGATGTCAGTTAAACGAATCCGACAGCGAGAAACTTTCAGGTTATCTGGAAGAAATGGGACTTATCGAATCCAATACGGATAAAGCTGATGTTATATTTTTCAATACTTGCTCTATAAGAGAGAATGCCGATGACAGGCTCTTTGGAAATCTCGGTGTATATAAATCCGTCAAGCGTGAGAATAAAGACATGATCATTGCGGTCTGCGGCTGTATGATGAAGGTCGAAAAGAACGTAGAAAAGATCAAGAAGAGCTATCCGTTCGTGGATCTTGTTTTCGATCCTCAGCAGCTTCATCTGATGCCGCTTCTTCTGCAGAAGAGCTTGAGTTCCAAGAAACTTGCCGTTGATATCGATAATATAGACTATATTGCTGATGATAACAGGATGCCTATAGCCCGTAAGCGTAAGTTCAGGGCTTTGGTTCCGATCATGTACGGATGTAATAACTTCTGTACTTACTGTATTGTGCCGTTTTCGAGAGGAAGAGAACGTTCAAGAGATTTCGATGAGATCATTAATCAGATGAAGCAGCTAGCGAGTGAAGGCTATAAAGAGGTTATGCTCCTTGGCCAGAACGTTAACTCTTACGGTAAGGATCTCGGCGAGAATAAGAGTTTTCCGGATCTTCTCGAGGCTTGTGCTCAGATCGAAGGTTTTTCCAGGATCAGGTTCATGACTTCGCACCCTAAGGATCTTTCCGACAGGGTTATTGATATCATGGCTAAGTATGATTCCATCGAGACTCATCTGCATCTTCCGTGTCAATCGGGTTCTGATGCCGTTTTGAAGCGTATGAACAGGCATTATACAAGAGAACAGTTCTTAAGGACTGCTAAGTTATTCAGAGAAAAGGTTCCGGACGGTGCTATCTCCACTGATATTATCGTCGGATTTCCGGGAGAGACAGACCGGGATTTCGAAGATACATTGTCGCTCGTAAGGGAGTGCCGATTTGATTCTGCATTCACATTCCAATATTCGAAAAGACCCGGCACCAAAGCTGCCGAGTTCGAAGACCAGGTTTCTCAGGATGTCGTAACAGAAAGATTCTCGAGACTTCTGGATCTTCAGAATGAACTTGTTTTCGAATCAAATAAGAATCTTGTCGGAAAGACGATGGAGATCCTTATCGAAGGCGAGAGCAATACTGCTCCTGATATCCTTACGGGTAGGACCAAGTGTAATCATCTCGTGAATTTCACTATTCCGTCTGAGCTTGGTATCTCTATTAAACCAAATGAACTTGAAGGTAAGCTCGGTATGGTCAAGATCACTGCTGCTAAGCCTTATTCCGTTGAAGGTGTATTGGAGTGTTTGATCAATGACTGATAATAAAGACCTTCTTCGACTTGATACAGTAAATACCGATGATCTGTCACCGATGATGAAGCAGTATGTCGAGCTTCGTAAGACATTGGGCGACACGATCCTTTTCTATCGTCTTGGCGACTTTTACGAGATGTTCTTTGACGATGCTATCCTTGTATCGAAAACGCTGGAGCTTACTCTTACCGGAAGAGACTGCGGTAACAATATGAGAGCACCGATGTGCGGTGTTCCTTTCCATGCTTATTCGACATATGCCAATAAGCTTTTAAATCTCGGATTTAAGATCGCGATCTGTGAGCAGCTTGAAGATCCTGCAACATGTAAGGGGCTTGTTAAACGAGGGATCATCCAGGTTCTTACACCGGGTACACTTACTGATAACAACGGCCTCGAGGATCGTAAGAATAACTTCCTCATGAGTATCTATTCCGTTGGTTCACAGTACGGTGTCAGTGTTGCTGATATTACTACCGGAGTATTTGAAGGTACTCAGCTTACATCACTTAATAACGATGAACATCTTATTAATCTCATCGGAAAATATACTCCGTCTGAGATCATCTATAACGAGTCATTTGAATCCACGAAGATCTTTAAGGCTCTTAAGACATATTTCCAGACTGCATTCACTTCCAAAAGCGACAGATTCTTCTCATCTGCCAGATCCGAAGAACGTAAGAATGAAGGCAAGAGTGCCGTTAATATCGATCAGTTCAAAGATCCTGAACTTTTAAACTGTGCAGCAGGCGGTCTTTTGAACTATGCTGATGAGACACAGGCAGGTAAGATCTACCATCTTGATGCACTTAATGTTTTCAAGATCTCGGATACGATGGAGCTTGATTATTCCACCAGAGCTAATCTGGAATTGACATCAACCATCAGGTCCAAGTCTAAGAAAGGTTCACTTCTTTGGGCTATCGACAGGACAAAAACTGCTATGGGCGGCCGTCTTATCCGTAAGTGGGTCGAAGAACCTCTCGTACACGTATCTTCGATCAATGCGAGACTGGATGCCGTTCAGGAAGCCTATGATAAGTTCATGCCCAGACAGGAGATCATTGAAGCTTTGTCAGGTCTTTACGATATCGAGAGACTCATCTCCAGAGTCGCTTTGGGAAATTGTAATGCCAGAGAGCTTATATCTCTTAAGTATGCTTTGGGTAAGATACCTTATATAATCGACCGTACAAAAGAGTTTTCGAGAGGCGTATTCAGACAGATTAATCAGGACCTTGATCCTCTTACGGATGTATATGAGATCCTTGATGCTGCTATCGCGGAAGAGCCGCCGATCGGCATCAAAGACGGAGATATCATCAAGAAGGGCTATTCCAAGGAATGCGACGAACTTGCCGAGATTTCTTCAAATGCCAAGGCTTTCATCATGAAACTCGAGAATGATGAGAAAGAAAAGACCGGCATCAGGACCTTGAAGATCGGCTATAACAAGGTCTTCGGTTATTATATCGAAGTCAGCAAGAGCTTTGCCGAGCAGGTTCCTGAGCATTACATCAGAAAACAGACGCTGGTCAATGCAGAAAGATATATTACACCTGAGATCAAGGAATTGGAGGACAAGATCCTCGGAGCTTCCTCTAAGCGTAACGCTCTCGAGTACGAGATCTTCTGCGACATAAGACAGAAAGTATCCGATCAGCAAAGAAGGATATTCGCGACAGCCAAGGCTGTAAGCATCCTTGACGTTATCACATCTCTTGCAGAGCTCGCATCAACAGACAATTATGTAAGGCCTAAGGTCGATGATTCCGAGGTTATCGAGATAGAAGAGGGAAGACATCCGGTAGTTGAACAGATGCTTAGAAACGAGCGCTTCGTTCCGAACGATACTGACCTTAATTCCAAGGACAGACTTATGGTCCTCACAGGCCCTAACATGTCCGGTAAATCCACATACATGAGACAGATCGCGCTCATCGTGCTTCTTGCTCAGATCGGTTCATTTGTTCCTGCAAAGTCTGCTCACATCGGCCTTGTCGACAGAATTTTCACCAGGATCGGTGCTTCAGACGACATCTCTCTCGGTCAGTCGACTTTCATGGTCGAGATGAGCGAAGTTTCAAACATCCTTAATAATGCTTCTCGAAAAAGCCTTCTGCTCCTTGATGAAGTCGGCAGAGGTACAAGTACATATGACGGATTATCCATTGCATGGGCTGTTATCGAATACATAATCGATCCGAATATCCTTTATGCAAGGACGATCTTTGCGACTCATTATCACGAATTAAATCAGCTTACAAAACTTAATCAGGGTGTTTTCAATTGCCACGTAGACGTTAAAGAGAAGGAAGATGGAGTAGTGTTCCTTCATAAGATCGTTTCGGGCGGTACATCTGACAGTTACGGTATCGAAGTAGCCCGCCTGGCAGGCATCCCTGATGACGTTTTGAGACGAAGCAAAGCTATCCTTTCAGAACTCGAGAGGATCGGCAATTTCAAAGTAAATGCTAACGTAGATATCGAAAATGGCGATAAGGTACCTACTGCCAAGGCCATGCCTGGACAAGACTCACTATTCAATCCGGAAAATGTCTATTATCAAAAAGAAGACAAGCTCCGTAAACATATTAGAGATATAGATATCACTAAGATCACGCCTCTTGAGGCCATGAACATTCTTTATGAGCTGACAGAGATAGTTAACAAGGAGAATCAAATTGAGTAGGATTGAAGTTTTAGATAAAAAGACCGCCAACGCCATCAAGGCCGGTGAAGTTATCGAACGTCCGGTTTCCGTTGTTAAGGAACTTTTCGATAATGCTGTAGACAGCGGAGCAAGTAGGATAACAGTAGAATTCAAAAACGGCGGAATCTCTCTTATCAGAGTTTCCGATAACGGCATAGGAATGGATAGGGAAGATGCCGAGAAAGCATTTCTTATCCATGCTACATCAAAGATCAGAACCATAGATGATCTGTCATCACTTTCATCAATGGGCTTCAGGGGAGAAGCGCTTCCTTCGATTGCTGCATGTTCAATTGTTGAACTTGTTACAAAGCAGGCAGATTCATCCATCGGAACGAAGATCACATATGATGACGGTGAACTTAAGGGCGTAGAAGAATGCAGTGCCGATAACGGTACAGTTGTTACAGTTAAAGATCTCTTCTATAACACCCCGGCCAGATATAAGTTCCTTAAAAAGGATTCAACCGAAGGAATGTATATCTGTACTCTTGTTGAGAAACTTGCGATCGTTAATCCTCATATAACCGTAAAGCTTATAAAAGACGGAACAATGATCTTATCTACTCCCGGAAACGGATCCATGCTTGATACGATCTATTGCATATACGGTAAACAGATCGCCAATCAGCTTGTTCCGGTTGATTATACTTACGAGGACATAAGAGTATCCGGTTTTACAGCTAAGCCTGATCTTACAAGAAGCAACAGAAGCCTTCAGTTGTTCTATGTTAATGAGAGAACCGTTAAGTGCCTGACAGCTCAGGCTGCCGTTGAAGAAGCATATAGAAACAGCGTTATGAAGGGTAAATTTCCGGTTTGCTTTCTTAACATCTATGTTGAACCTTCAAATGTTGACTGTAACATCCATCCTCAGAAGATCGAAGTAAAGATCTCGAATGATTCATCTTTATTCAGAGCTGTTTATCACGGAGTTAAAAATGCTCTTGAATCACTTCGTCCGAAACAGGAAGAGATCAAAGATGAGATATTCGAATATATCGATGAAAAACCTGAAACTAAAAGCTTAATACCAAATGAATCAACATATGACAGACATTCCACTGCTGGTGAAGGCTTCAGAGATCTCGAGAAAGTTTCCAAACCTTCTCAGGTAGAGATCAGAGCAGCTAATAATATACTGAATATCCTATCCGGAATCGATTCAGTTGAAGAAGTCAAAGAAGAGCCCGTAGAGAAAGAACCGGAGTTTATAGAGCCTGTCCTAAGTACTTCCGATGATTTTAATAAGAAGAGAAATTCTGATATCGAGATCCTTTTGAATTCTAAGATCGTTGGAGCTTTATTTGCTACATTCATAGTATTCCAGTCTAACGATTGTGTTTATCTTTTAGATCAGCACGCGGCACACGAGCGTGTGCTTTATGAAGAATTTCTAGCCAAAGCATTAGATAAAGAAGGAACCAAAGATTTCATCGAGACACTTCTAGTACCTGATATAGTCTCCTTGTCTTCCGCTGATTATGTATTCGCTTTGGATCATAAGGACGAATTCAAGAAATACGGATTCGATATCGAAGCAATGGGTGACAGGGAGATAGCAATTCGTACCATACCATCAGTTAAGAATATGGTCATTAAGCCTTCGGTTATGTTTAATGATCTTTTGGATGATCTAAAAAAAGATCTTCCTGTCGGAGATAATGCGTGGTACTTAAAGATAGCTACAGCTGCATGTAAAGCTGCAATAAAGGGAAGAGATATCATCTCTGCTGACGAGATCAAAGCTCTTCTTACCAGCATGCTGACGCTTGATGATCCGTATCATTGTCCGCACGGAAGACCTACATTCATCAAACTTACGGAAACAGATATCGATAAGATGTTTAAAAGGATAGTCTGATGAAAGAGCTTACCGAATACAATTCTTCATATAGATATATTCCTATAATCGCAGGACCGACTGCAAGCGGAAAGAGTTCGCTTGCTATTAAACTTGCCTTAAAGATCAACGGCGAGATCATATCCTGTGATTCCATGCAGATATATAAAGGTCTTGATATCGGTACTGCTAAAGTTACAAAGGAAGAACAAGCTCTTGTTCCTCATCACATGATCGATATAGTAGAACCTGATGCTGTGTTTTCTGTAAATGACTTTGCCTTAAGGACTATTAACGTTATTGAAGATATCCTGAAAAGAGGGAAGATGCCTGTTCTTTGCGGTGGAACCGGTCAATATGTAACAGCCCTTTACGAGGGCATCAAATACGTTGACGAGCCTGTTGATAAGAAGATTATTGATGATCTGTATGCAAAGTTCGATAAAGACGGAATAGATGACATATATAGTAAGCTTGAATCGGTTGATCCTGTAGCTTCAGCCAAGATCCATAAGAATAATACCAGAAGAGTCATAAGAGCATATGCGGTTTATCTGTCGACTGGTAAAACCTTTACCTGGTGGAATGAGAACTCAAAAAAGGAAGGTCCTTCTTATCCTTTTAAACTTTTCACTTTGGATTATGACAGAAGTATCATCTATGATCGCATTAACAAAAGAGTTGATCAGATGATCGATGAAGGTCTTATCGAAGAAGCTAAAGCACTCCATGATTCCGGAAAACTTCAAAAGTCCACGGCCAAACAGGCAATAGGCTATAAAGAGTTGTTTGATTATTTCGAAGGAAGATGTTCGCTTGATAAATCAATATATGAGATCAAGCTTCGCTCCAGGCATTATGCCAAAAGACAGCTAACCTGGTTCAGATATATGGAAAAAAGGCACATCATTGATATAAATGACGTGCCCACAACTCTTAATTATATCATCGATCAGATCTCTGAAAAATAGACTTCGCAAATATTGAGACTAACAGTAAACATTGTGTTAACTAAACGTTTTGCTTATTAAAAACCGGCAATTTCCTTGATAGAGTATAAAAAAACTTTAGGGACAAGGAGGTGTCAGTTTATAGTATATCTGTGAAGTCCGACAACTTTTCCGAGGATCCTGCATTCGGCAGTATCAAAAGGTATCGGTTGATAGAAATCATTTTCAGGGAAAAGATAAGGCTTTCCATTCATATTTCCAAATCTCTTTACAGTAGCTTCGTCACCGATCAATGCAGCAACGATATCGCCCTCTTCACATGAGTTTTGTTTCCTGATGATAAGGTAGTCACCATCACAGATATGTGCACCGATCATACTGCTTCCGCTTACTTTAAGTAAGAAGCACTCAGAGCTTCCGATAACAGATCTGTCTACATAGAATGAATCACTTCTGTCTTCGTGAGCGTAGATTGGTACACCGGCAGTTATTTTTCCTAAACAAGCTAGTTTAACAACATCAGCACGAGAATCTTTCATAATACCGATTTCAGAACCGTCATCAATTGACGAATCAGTATTCTTGATGATTATCGCTCTGCGCATACCTGGTCTATATTCGATCTTTCCCATAGCATCGAGTTTTTTGAGATAGGTATGAACTGAAGAAGTAGATTTAAGTCCTGATCCAATACAAATATCTCTTACAGATGGAGACATCGCATTATCGTGAATGTAGTTCTTAACGAAATTATATACACGTTCAATAGATTTATTGCTTTTATTTGATGTTGATTGATCAGACATATTTCTACCTCCAAACATATTTTCTATTACAATTTTAGAGTAAGTGCTGATTTTTGTCAAACACTTGTTCTTTTTCGTGGCATAAGGAGGTAATGATTATGAATTATGCCGAGTTTAAAAGAAGACTAGAAAACCTTTATATCGATCTCAGATGTTCAAATGTTGAACTCATTTCATTGTTGTTCAGATATAATACGACAGTCAGAGAGAGGGAGGCTATAATCCGTCAGCTCTATGATTATCAGTATCTTAACGCCAGAACCGGCAATCTGGAAAGCTTAGGCAGAAGTGCTGACAGACATTCACCTGAAGCAGAGATCAGGCGTCTGGAGAAGTATATTACGGGTTTTGACGAATTCGTAAGGAAACAGGAAGTTGAGATCGATACTATGATCGAGAACAATAAGATCGCAAATAAGATCTTAAATCTTATCCTGTCTATGGATACTGATTTCAGTAATATCCTTTATGCGAAATACGTAAAGAAGATGCCTGATAAGGACATCATCTACATGCTTTACATTTCCAGATCCACTTACTATAGAAGACTCGGAAAAGCCAGAACGATACTTCTGAACATGTATAATAGCGATGAAGCTTGAAATAATGCGTCTTTAGGTACTTTTCGCACATAAATGTTCCGCTTTTTTGATTGACTAAACTTCATTTCAAAAGGAAAATACTTAGGCAAAGTTTAAAATTGAGGTGAAGTATGAAAATCTGTTTTTCTACACTCGCTTGTCCTGACTTTACATGGCAGGAAATATATTCTATGGCAAAGGATTTCGGCTTGGACGGAATCGAGCTAAGAGGTCTGGGAAATGACATCATTTCTTATAAGGCTTTGCCATTTAGAGACAGCGAGATCGATAACACCGTTGCTAAGCTGAAGTCTCTTAATCTTGAGATTCCATGTCTTTCATCCGGTGCAGTATTAAGCAGTGATATTGATATTGAAGATGTTATCAATGAAGTGACATCCTATTCAAAGCTTGCGAAAAAGCTTAATTCCAGCTACATAAGGATCCTGGGCGACAGAAATCCTGCTCCTGAGGGAGAAGTTGATGACGACAAGGTCTATGATGCTTTGATGAAGCTTGTTCCGATCGCTGAGGAATATAATGTAACTTTACTTGTAGAGACAAATGGTGTTTACGCAGATACTAAGCGTTTGAGAGCTTTGCTCGACAGAGTAGGAAGCAGAAAGATCGCTGCTCTTTGGGATCTTCATCATCCGTATCGTTTCAATAATGAAGCACCTGAGACAACTGTCGAGAATCTCGGTGAGTACATCAAATATACTCACGTAAAGGATAGTACAGTCGTTGACGGTAAAGTAGTCTACAAGCTGATGGGCAACGGTGATATGCCGCTTGAAGCAATGTTTGCAGCTCTTCAGTCGATCAATTATATCGGTTATGTCAGCTTTGAGTGGGTCTACAGATGGTCTCACGATCTCTGTGATGCCGGAATCGCTGTTCCTAACTTCGCTTCTTATATGGCTCCATATAAGACACATCATAAGCATTCCTTGCAGAGAAACAACAGAGATACCGGTTACTATGTATGGCCTAAGGAGCGTCTCATCAATTACACATTCCCTGACATCCTTGACAGAATGTGCGAAGAGTTCCCTAATCAGTATGCTTTCCGTTATACAGAGCTCGATTATACAAGAACATATCCTGAGTTCCGTGATGATGTAGATAACTTCGCCAGAAGCCTTATCGCAATGGGCGTTAAGAAGGGTGATCACGTTGCTATCTGGGCTACAAACGTTCCTCAGTGGTACATCACATTCTGGGCTACAACAAAGATCGGTGCCGTTCTTGTAACTGTTAATACTGCTTATAAGATCCACGAAGCTGAGTATCTTTTGAAGCAGTCTGATACGCATACTCTCGTAATGATCGACGGTTTTAAGGATTCTGACTACATCTCCATCATGAATGAGATCTGTCCTGAACTTAAGACAAGTGAACCCGGCCGTCTCGTATCTAAGAGACTTCCATATCTTAAGAATATCGTTACTTGCGGTTCTAAGGTTGACGGATGTTATACATGGCAGGAAGCAAATGATCTTGCTAAGAATGTCTCTTATACTGAAGTAGAGGCATTGAGAAGAACTATCGATAAGGATGACGTCTGCAACATGCAGTACACATCCGGAACAACAGGATTCCCTAAGGGCGTTATGCTCACTCACTATAATGTAGTTAATAACGGTAAAGCTATCGGAGACTGTATGGATCTTTCCACGGCAGACCGTATGATGATCCAGGTTCCTATGTTCCATTGCTTCGGTATGGTCCTTGCAATGACCGCATCAATGACACACGGTGTTACGATGTCTCCTATTACTGCTTTCTCTCCTCGAAAAGGATTGGATTGCATCAACAGAGAGAAGATTACATGTTTCCATGGCGTTCCTACGATGTTTATCGCTATGCTCGGTCACGAGAACTTCCCTAAGACTGATTTCTCATACATGAGAACAGGTATCATGGCAGGTTCCCCATGTCCTATTAAGACAATGGAAGAAGTTATCGAGAAGATGCATATGTCTGAGATCTGTATCACTTATGGTCAGACAGAGGCTTCTCCTGCAACAACAATGTCTAAGACAACAGATTCCATTGACAAGCGTGTCAATACAGTTGGTCAGGCAATCTTCGGTGTTGAGTGTAAGATCGTTGATCCGGAGACAAACCAGGATCTTCCTGATGATGTAGACGGTGAGTTCGTTGCACGTGGCTACAACATCATGAAGGGTTACTACAAGATGCCTGAAGCTACAGCAGCAGCTATCGACAGCGAAGGATGGCTCCATACAGGTGACCTCGCCAGAAGAACTCCAGACGGATACTATAAGATCACAGGCCGTATCAAGGATATGATCATCCGAGGCGGTGAGAATATCTATCCTAAGGAGATCGAGGACTTTATCTATACTCATCCTAAGGTTTCCGATGTTCAGGTTATCGGTGTTCCTGATAAGGATTACGGTGAAGAGATCCTTGCAGCTATCATCCTTAAGCCGGGTGAAGAGTCCTCTGAGGAAGAGATCAAGGAATATGTTCTTACTCATATGGCTAAGCACAAGGTTCCTCGTTATGTAGACTTTGTTAATGAGTTCCCGATGAATGCTGCAGGTAAGATCCTTAAGTATAAGATGAGGGAACAGGCCGTAGAGAGACATAATCTCGTTAATGCAAGCAAGATCGTAACAGCTTAATTTTCATATGAAAGTGAAATTGAGACTAAAAAGCCTTGTTTGATACACAAATCCGGTTATAATCTAAACTACCAAAAGGTATCGGAATTGCTTCCGGTACCTTTTTTATTGCTAATTTTCAGGAGGTGACCAGATTTTGAAGTATTCAGTTTTCTATTCGGAATTGACCAGAGGCCTGTCTTTAAAGACTCAATCCGGGATCTTTGATAAATCATCGATCAAGAGATCATTCGAGGCGGAATGTTTTCGAGATGCAATAGATAATGCATCAGAGATATGGGATGAGATCAAAATGACAGGGAGGATACCGGTATTACTTGTTGATCAGTTGGAGGAACCGTATTTCACATCCATAAGGAGTAATCTTCACGAATACCGGAGGATCGTAAAAGGTAATATCGAGATGATTACTTGTCCGGATCTTAAGGGAATAGACATCATCTGTAATGAGGAAGGTAAGATAATGAGCCTGCCGCTTAACAGAAGCCTTACGGATAATCACGAAGTCTATGATATTGTTGCAGGAACTATGATCCTTGCAGGTAATGATCATGAAGGTGAGACCATAGGACTTACTGAAGATCAGTTAGTAGAAGGATATAATTACTTTAAGCTTCCTCAGATATTTGTCCTAAGTGATGAAGAAGGGGAGGTGGAAGTGTTGGATTGTTCGATCGAGATGGCCAGGATCATGAAACTTAACCTCATTCCGAATGTTTCAATGAAATAAAAGTATGTTATTATAATTAAAGTTTAAAAATGGTAGGTATGAAATGGCTTCTGATAATTCGAAGAACATGAATAGAATAAGAGAGATGGAAGATGAATCTTTTGGAACAAAGATAGCTTCCATATTCGGTTGTATTCACAGAACGAATGTAAGAACTATCGTTAATATCCCTACCAAAGTAAAGAGTTTTGTTTTACGTAAGATAAACGATTATAAGAACAAACCAAAAAGAACTGAGATCAATAAAGTATATGTGCTTGTCGGATATACGACAAAACAGAATGTAGATAACAGATATAATGATGAACACTTCCTGATCTCCATCAGAAGGATACTATTGTTGCTTATCTTCATTCTTCTCTTGTTCATTACTGTTAAGTGGCTTACACCGCAACTTAAGTTCGACCAGATGAAGCAGATATTCGGTATCCAAAGTGCCGATGATATGACATCTAATGATCCGTTTGCGGAAGAGACGACCGAAACTGATGAGTCAGGTGATCTTTTGACTCTGGAGAATGACGCATAGCCTGTTTTACACTTTCATTTTTGTGTCAAAAACCGCCATTTTTATTTTGTTTTTTGCATAATTTTGCATTATGGCTTTCATACTGTTGCAAAATGGACAATTAAGTTATAAGATTTTTTTCGTGATATTTTATTTAACAGTTTTATGTATATCTTCAAAGATATAACGTAATAAGAAAGGCGGTATTTTATGGAATACACATTGAAGAACGAGTACCTCAATGGCCTTATGCAGAAGGTTATTGAGAAGAACCCATCCGAGCCGGAGTTTTATCAGGCAGTTCACGAGTTCTTGACATCAGTTGAGCAGATCGTTGACATCCATCCTGAGCTTATCGACCAGAAGGTTCTCGAGAGAATCGTAGAGCCTGAAAGAACAGTTATGTTCCGTGTTGCATGGGTTGATGATAAGGGTCAGATCCAGGTTAACAGAGGTTACAGAATCCAGTTCAACAGTGCTATCGGACCATACAAGGGTGGTATCAGACTTCATCCTTCCGTTAACCTCGGTATCCTTAAGTTCTTGGGCTTCGAGCAGATCTTCAAGAACTCTTTGACAGGTCTTGCAATGGGCGGAGCTAAGGGTGGTTCCGACTTCGATCCTAAGGGCAAGTCTGATAACGAAGTTATGGCTTTCTGCCAGAGCTTCATGAGAGAGCTCTACAGACACATCGGTCCTGATTGTGATGTACCTGCTGGTGACATCGGTACAGGTGCTCGTGAGATCGGTTATATGTTCGGTCAGTACAAGAAGATCACTAATGAGTTCACAGGCGTTCTTACAGGTAAGAAACTCTCATTCGGCGGTTCTCTTGCTCGTACAGAGGCTACAGGTTATGGTCTTTGCTACTTCACAAATTGTATGCTCGCTAAGAAGGGCACATCCTTCGAGGGTAAGACAGTTGTTATCTCCGGTGCAGGTAACGTTGCTATCTATGCAACAGAGAAGGCACAGCAGCTTGGTGCTAAGGTAGTTGCTCTTTGCGACTCCACAGGTTATATCCATGATCCTGACGGAATCAAGCTTGATATCGTTAAGGACATCAAGGAAGTTAGAAGAGCACGTATCTCTGAGTATGTTAAGGAAGTTCCTACAGCTACATATAAGGATGGTTGCTCAGGTATCTGGACAATCCCATGTGATATCGCTCTCCCATGTGCTACACAGAATGAGCTCAACCTCGATTCCGCTAAGACACTCGTTGCTAACGGCGTTAAGTTCGTAGCTGAGGGCGCTAACATGCCTACAACACCTGATGCTATCGCTTACTTCCAGGAGAATGGCGTATTCTTCGCACCTGGTAAAGCTTCCAATGCCGGCGGTGTTGCTACATCCGGTCTTGAGATGGCTCAGAACAGCCAGAGACTTTCCTGGACATTCGAGGAAGTTGACGCTAAGCTCAAGACGATCATGGAGAACATCTTCAAGAATGCTGATGAGACAGCTACAGCAATCGGTCACGAGGACAACCTCGTTATGGGTGCTAACATCGCTGGTCTCCTCCGCGTATCTGACGCTATGATCGCTCAGGGTGTTATCTAATACTATCTGAATTAACAAACACTAAGGAGTTACCTTTATGGTAGCTCCTTTTTTATTGCTCGAAAACATGAACATCGAAGATCAGATCTTCGGTGTTTTTTATTTTAGAAAGGTGGGATTAAATCATGCGCAATCTAAACAAAAGAATTGTAGTTTCTCTTTTTGTGATCTTAACTTTATGTTTCTATCAGATCCAATCCGTTATTGCTGTAACTGAACTCGATACCATCACTTTTACAGCATATCATCTTGGCGGATCGGAAGATGCTCTTAACTATGGTGGCGGATCAGAGTGGGGAAGAAGTGCAGCTACTTTATTCGGCGGAAAAAATGTTGTGGCAACAGATCATACGGTTATCAGGTTCTCCGTAAATCAGGAATGTCAGCCGTTTTACTGTATAGAACTTGGCGGACATCTGGATCCGGTTAACGGCAGCGAGTATTCCAAGAATGATTCGTCATTCTTTGATAATGTCGATAATTCGGTAATATCCGGTTTTCAGATCGGTGATGAACTCGGAAAGATCATGTATTTCGGCTTTCATGATGAGTTTAATTATTCCGGTGACAACATGTGGAACGTGGATTATGCCGAGAATAAAGATAATATATCAGAATATATTGCAACACAGACTCTTATCTGGGAAACGATCTATGGCTATCGTGACGCGGATTTTGATTATGTATCTCATGACGGTTATGACGAGCCATTGGATTTTATAGATGGTGTTCCGGATCATGAAAACATAATGTTTTACTATAATAAGATCGTGAGCAATATCAAATATCAGAATTCAATTCCGTCTTTCATGTTTTCGAGCAGGGAAGAAGCATTGAATAATCCTTATGAATTGCCTTTTGACTATACACAGGGACTTTTCACATCTACTTATTCAGACAGTAACGGCAAAGTTCAGGATTTTAACTATTATGTTGACGGCAGAACAATGTATTTTGCGAAGTACGGACCTGATTCATTATGTATTTCTATTCCAAGGAATACTTCAGCAACCAAGACTGATCCGACTCTTCTAATCATAGATCCGTATAGTGCAGGTTATCAGGCTTCTAATGTAACCGTATGGAGCTGCGCAACAAAACAAAACGGAATAACATGGGGAAAATATAAAGCAATTCCGAACTTTGGATACGCTGCATTTTATCCGGGTACATACAAAAAACCGGATAAGGGCTCGATCTCTATAACAAAGACAGGAGAGGCCTTTACAGGTATTAACAAGACAATATCCGGTAAATACGAACTTAATATTCCGACATATTCAAAATACACACTTCAGGATGTTGAATTTACTATTAAAGCATATGAAGATATCTATTATGACTATGAGATCTTGTATACAAAGGGAACAATAATCGAAACCAAGAAAACAAATGAAGAAGGTAAGGTTACTTTTGATAATCTCGGTTATGGAAAATATGAGATCACAGAAACATCAGTAAGCGGAAACGACTATATAGAGGGCGCTGAGCCGATCATAATAGAGATAAATTATAATACTTCCAATAATACTATTGACAAAATATCAAAAGAAGTTGATAATTTGTACCAGAAGGTGAATGTAGGCGGAAAGAAGACCTTTGAGGCTACTGATCCTTCGTTTGATCTTGATATGAACGCCGAAATGAGTCAGGTTCTTATCGGTCTTTTCTCAGGAGAAGATATCTATGGTAAGAATGATGCAGTTCTTAAGAAAGATTCTCTTATAGCTCTGGCAGTACCTGATCCTGACGGTTCATTTGAATTTAATGTTGATCTTCCGAGCGGTGAATACTACGTTAAAGAATTGGAAGGAAGTTCTAACTTTATTCTTGATGATTCAATCCATGTAGTAAGTGCTTCATGTGATGAGAAAAAAGAGGTAACTAAGTATAATTCTGATGATGTACAAAATAAGACCGGAAATATAAACGGCATTAAGAGAAATCAAGATGGTGAACCTCTGGAAGGCGCTACAATAGGGCTTTTCAAGGATCCTGAGTGTACTGATATGATAATGGAAACAATAACATTATCTGATGGTATATTCCTGTTTAAGGATCTTGTTATAAGTACTTATTATATTAAGGAAACTGCTGCTCCTGAAGGATATCTTATAAGTGATGAGATCTATGCGATCGAGCCGAAGATCATTGAAGATGATGAATATATGATAATTATTATCAATGATCTCATCCCAAGTCCGACTCCGAGTCCTACAAATACTCCAACAGCAACACCAACAGTAACTAATACTCCGACACCAACTCAGATTCCTCCAAAAGAAGAAACTCCTAAATTGGTTACAACAGTCACTCATGATAGTCCAAAACCAAATGAAGATACATCAACTCCGACTCCAAGTCCGACTGAAACTCCGACAAGATTAATAACAACAACCGGAGAAAGTAAATCAATAACAACGACAATCGGATTATCGATTTTGTATTCGTTGATCTTAACAGCTGGAATTGTCTTAACATATAAGAAACTACTGGTTATCTTTTTGAAAAGAAGATGATAGAAGAAGGCGGGCATCATTTTTGATGTCCGCTTTTATTTCTATTTATATCCTGATTCTTATATATTCTTATTCGGTATAATTCCAATTTTACCGAATTGAGAAGGGATAGTTTATGATAATACGTATAATGAATAATCCCGGGATCGATAATCAGATTGCATTTTCTGCAAATATGCTGATAGTAGACGTTTTCAGAGATCTATCCAATGATTTCTATCTTGATCAAATCTGTATATGACCATGGATTATATAATCAACAAATTTATTTTTTGTATTCGGCTAAAAAATTATACAATAATTATATTGGTTACTTTTTCTTTTGATCATTCTTTAAAGCTCAATTTTTTCTGTATCTGTAAATTCAATTTCTGTCAAATATAGAACTATACTTTGAACTTTTATTCATCATGATTATGATCATTTATTTTTTTGCATTTGACTGTTTTCTTCCTCTCTCCTTTTTTGGGGTCCCACCTCTACACCGAACAGTTGTTCTTTTTTCGTTCTTTTTATATTTATTCTATTTAATATGATTATGGTATAATCCTCAAAGTAATCAGGAGATGAAAACTATGGAATTTGATCAGCTTATTAAAAGAATTAACGAACTTAGCAGAAAATCTAAGACAGAAGGTTTGACAGACGCTGAAAAAGCAGAACAAACCGAGCTTCGTAACGAGTACAGGGCTCTGGTCGTTGGTAATCTATCATCACAACTTAACACGATGAAGATCAAGTATCCTGACGGCTCGATCAAAGACGTTAAGAAGAGATAAAAAAAGCGGTTCAGACGAACCGCTTTTGTGTATCAGTAAAATTCGTTATCAGATCTGATCCAAAGCCTGTGAAAGATCAGCAATGATATCATCAGCATTTTCGATACCAACCGAGAAACGGATGAGATCAGGTGCGATACCTGCTTCACGGAGCTGATCATCGGTAAGCTGACGGTGTGTATGGCTTGCAGGATGCAAGAGACATGTATGAGCATCAGCAACGTGTGTAGCGATGATAGCAAGTTTCAAAGAATCCATGAACTTCTCCTGAGCATCACGATCGCCCTTGATACCGAAGCAAAGAACTCCGCATGATCCGTTCGGCAGATATTTCTGAGCCAGATCATAATACGGGCTGGACTTAAGACCAGGATAACTTACCCAATTAACCTTTGGATGATTTTCAAGGAATGTAGCAACCTTAAGAGCATTCTCACAGTGACGAGCGATACGTACATGCAAAGACTCAAGTCCGGTATTTACATAGAAAGCGTTTTGAGGAGACTGGATGCAACCGAAATCTCTCATAAGCTGAGCTGTAGCCTTTGTGATATAGGCACCCTTACCGAATGCTGTTGCATAAGTAAGACCGTGATAGGATTCATCAGGTGTTGTAAGACCCGGGAACTTATCAGCATTAGCCATCCAGTCGAAGTTACCGCTGTCGATGATAGCACCGCCGACCGAAATGCCGTGTCCGTCGATATACTTTGTAGTAGAATGAGTAACGATATCAACACCAAACTTAATAGGCTGACAGTTAACAGGTGTTGCAAATGTGTTATCTACGATAAGTGGTACACCATGGCTGTGAGCCAGATGAGCGAACTTCTCAAAATCAAGAACAGTACATGTTGGATTAGTGATAGTCTCACCGAATACGCACTTTGTATTAGGCTTAAAGTATTTGGCAAGTTCCTCCTCAGGAAGATTCTGATCAACGAAAGTACACTCGATTCCCATCTTAGCCATTGTTACGCCGAAGAGATTATATGTTCCGCCGTAGATAGAAGATGAAGCTATAAAGTGATCGCCTGCCTCACAGATATTAAATACCGCAAAGAAGTTAGCAGCCTGGCCTGAAGATGTAAGCATTGCAGCAAATCCGCCTTCAAGTTCGCAAAGCTTAGCTGCAGCCATATCATTTGTAGGATTCTGAAGTCTTGTGTAGAAATATCCGGAATCTTCAAGATCGAATAATCTACCCATAGCTTCACTTGAACCGTACTTCCAAGTCGTGCTCTGCCAGATCGGCAATTGTCTCGGCTCACCGTTTTTCGGCGTATAGCCTGCCTGTACGCATTTTGTCTCAATGCTGCTCATATACAATTTCCTCCATAGATTTAACTGAAAAAACTTTTTTGATTATATCACTCTTCGCCTGATACTGATACATCTTTCACGATTATAGAAGGGCAGAACATCTCCCCTTTTCCGCCAGGGTAGGAAGTGAGATCATTACCTACGGATGATATCTTTTTAAGGACATTAAAGAAGTTATCTGCCACGGTAATCTGTTCAACAGCACGATCGACTTTTCCATCCTTGATAAGGAATCCTTCGCAGAGCAAAGAGAAATCACCGCTGATCTCATTTACGCCTGCATGAAGTCCCGCAAGATCGGTAATGTAAAGTCCATCCCCTACTTCTTTACAAAGTTCATCAAAACTCTTATCACCGGGTTCAAGAACTACGTTAGTAGCTGAAATGGAGCCTCTGTAGCCATTTCCGGTAGACTTCTTCCCTTCTTTATGAGCTGTCTTAAGGTTATAAAGGGCAGTCTCGAAAACACCCTTGTTAATGAAGCATTTCTCATAGTTAAGAACACCCTCATCATCAAAGTAAGACTTGATAAGTGCTTTCTCATACATAGGAGATTCCTTAAAAGTTACGATATCAGAAGCTATCTTCTCCCCTTCTTTACCAGCAAGGAGCGATAATCCCTTCTGCATAGCATATGAGGAGAATACTCCGAAGAATGTGCTGAACATGGAGATAGTAGCTTCATTACCCAAAATGATGTCATATTGGCCTGATTTAATGGATTTAGCACCGAATTTACTGACGAGTTTTTTCTTAAGGACTTCTACAAAAGCTTTCTCGTCAAACTTATCGATATCTTTTCCGTACCAGAAATGATCAGCTGTTTTGGTTACACCGTTCTCTTCGGCTCTCGCTTCAGCAATTATGGTTATCGAATCTGATTCTCTGAAAAGATCGAGACCCTTAGAATTATTAAGAAGGAAAACACCTGTGGAACAAGCAACTGAAAGATAGTCTACATCCTTGATCCTGGAATCTGATGCAAGGATAGTTTTCTCCAGTGACAGTCCGAGATTTTTAAAGTTCTCATAGTTGTTCTTATGATAGTTTCCGCTCAAAAGATCAGCTTTAAGAACGCTGTTATCAGGATCGCAGTAGAAGAAATCCTCATCTTCATCATCCAAAACTTCTGCGTTTGTTTTCGCTTCCGACAAAAGGAAACTTATACCGTCATCATTGATGTCTGTAGTTGAAGCTGATCCCATCTGACCATTGAGCTTGCCCCTGAAGGAGATTGCCTGATCATTACTGTTTTCGAAGCTGCTTACTTCACCATGAAGTATATCAAGTCCCATGGATGAACCGCCTGCAAAGCAGACCTCACACTCTTCGAAATCATATGATTTCGATTGGGACATAACTTTTTTCATAAACTCTTTTGCATTATTAATATCCATCAGTACGGCACCTCCTTAATCTCTTCCGCCGACGATCATTGAAGATACTCTGATAGTCGGTTGTCCGACATTTACCGGAACGCCGCCCGAGAGCGAACCGCAGACACCTGCGGAATGCATAAGATCGTTTCCGACTCTGTCGATATTCATAAGGACTTCGCCACCTTTACCTATAAGCGTAGCACCGCGAACAGGCTCAGCGATCTGACCGTTTCTGATCATATAACCTTCTGTAACAGCAAAGTTGAATTCACCGGTTGCAGTATCAACTGAACCGCCGCCCATCTTAGCAGCATAAAGACCGTACTCGGTATCGGAAATGATATCCTTAGGATTGTCTTCGCCGTTCTCGATATAGGTGTTACTCATTCTGGATGTCGGAGCATAGGTATAATCCTGACGACGTGAGCAGCCTGTAGGCTTCATTCCCATACGGCGTGAACCGAGTTCATCAACAAGATAACCTACGCAGATACCGTCTTTGATGAGCTGGAGATCTGATGATTCATTACCTTCGTCATCATAGTTATATGAACCCCACTCGCCTTCAAGACGGGCATTGTCTTTTGCAGAGACAACAGTGTTGGCGATCTGCTTTCCGAGTTTATCAGTAAAGCAGGAAGCCTTGATTCCTACTGAAGTAGCCTCAAGAGCGTGACCGCAGGCCTCATGGAAGATAACTCCGCCAAAGCCGTTGCCGATAACTACTGGCATCTTACCGGAAGGAGCATAACCGCATGTTGCCATTCTGATCGCAGACTCACAGCACTCTGTAGCCTTGTCAATAATAGGATAATTCTCGATGAAACTGTAGCCGAGTCTGGTTCCAGGGCTAACGCTTCCTGTCTGCTTCTCATCGCCGTTTGTAGCTACTACAGAAAGAGTCAGTCTGAGCCTTTCGGAAGTCTCACCGATATTAACGCCTCTGGTATTTACGACTCTGATCTTTCTTTCGCCGACAGCGATCGAACCTGTTGTCTGTGTGATCATCGGATCAAAGTTAGATGCGTGATCCAGGCCTTTTCGAAGAAAATCAACATAGTCTTTCTTGGTTTTCGAGAAAGATGAGGTCGTAAGATAAGCCTGGTTGTAATACTTAAGCTTATCCATGAGTTCCATCTTGGCGCCTTCACCTGCATTAACGGCCAAAGAAGCTTCTGAAGCAAGTTTGATCAATGCATCAACGTCGAAATCATTGGAGAAAACATAAACCGAATTAACTCCGGACATTACTCTGATACCGATTCCGCGCTCAATAGATGAACCTGCTTTTATAACCTTGTTATTCAGGAGATTAACGGAACTTCTTTTGGTGTCTTCGATGAAAACTTCTGCGAAATCAGCTTTTTTGCCTAGCGCAGCTTCAAGGATCAATGAAATATTGTTATCACTTAACATATCCATCCTCTTTTCTATAAATATTCTATTGGAGATTATATCACAATCAGGAATTCTTCCTCTTGTTGCAATTCTGTCTGTAAACACGCGGAGAACAACCTAGTTGCTCTTTGAAAACCCTGTTAAATGCGGTTATAGACTGAAATCCGGATTGGAATGCACATTCAGTAATAGATATAGACTCATCAGCCAACAGACCGCTCGCCTTATTGATCCTCAGATGTGCTATATAAGTAGTAAGATTATTCTTCAAATACTTCTTGAAAAGTCTGGAGAAATAATAAGGACTCAGACCAACATATTCAGCAACGTCAGTCTGGGTGATACTCTCGCAGAAATGCTCGTCGATATATGTCAAAGCAGCCTTTATGTGCTTTCTGTCTGATGCTGACTCGATATTGGCAACACGACTGTCACTTTGCTCTCTCATGATATGTTCTGCTATAAGAATAAATATCTCAAGCATCTTGGCTTTGCACTTTGATTCACTGAAATCTGAAATATTATCATAGCAGTCTCTTATCTCGAACATCCGCTGAGCAATGTTCTCAGCAAGTCTCGGATACATCTTTGAATCGATCTTATGACAGCTTTTCAGCATCTCGTAATGAGATACGAGATCCAGATTGTTTTCGATAAGTGTATGTGTGAAATGAACCAACAATGATGAATTATGCGGAACATATATGGATTCATGTACTTCGTTAGGCCATACAAGAAGGATATCATTCTTGTTTAATATGATATCTTCGCCTTCAACTCTGTATTTACAGTTATCATTGAGCGCAAGCGTAAACTCACCCGCAGAATGATAATGCGGATCATATTTAGTCATTAACCATCGGTAATTTACAGATATTCCTCTGACGGTTCTAAATAGTAATTGATCTTTGTTCGGCTTAACCATGAATGCATAATAGCAAAAATCGGTTAGAAATTATATCAAATTCGCTAATTTTTTATATTTTTTATCTTAATGTATATATAGAATAACTTTGTAAAAGATATGGCTTTTACAAAGGGAAGAAAATAAAAAATGCCGTCATAGACGGCATTTTTTATTGTTTTATTGTCATTAAATTAATAACGTTTGATCTTCCTGGAAGTGTTCTTTTCAAATTCTTCCTTACGATATACAGTTTTCTTGATCTTCTTATAATTGATCAATTTCTCGTTAACTTCATCACAAATCGATTCAAGCAACTTCTGTACATCATCATCGCTCGGGTTAGCACCAAGCTTAGCTTCAACCTCTTCCATATTCGGGAAGATAGTAGCAGTGATTATGACATCATCTTTTCTGTCGTCATGGACACCAGTTACTACACTTTCCTGAACGATAGGATTCTGTGCCAAAAGGTATTCGATCTCCTCAGGGAAAACATTCTTACCATTTTTAGCTATTATGACGTTCTTCTTACGGCCTGTGATAATACAGAATCCGTCCTTATCGATATAACCCAAGTCACCGGTATGATAGAATCCTTCACTATCAAGTGCAGCCTTAGTAGCTTCTTCGTTCTTGTAGTAGCCGAGGAAGACATTCTCTCCTCTTCCTGCAAATTCACCGATACCGTCTTCATCAGGATCAAGGATCTTGATCTCACATCCCGGAAGCGGAAGACCAGCGGCATTATTCTTATAAGTAACATCGCGGTTAAGAGCCAGGATAGGTGCACATTCAGTAAGACCGTAGCCCTGAATGGAATGAATACCGATATCCTGGAAGAACTGTAAGATCTCAGGATTGATCGGTGCACCGCCTACGATAAGAAGTCTCAACCTGCCGCCGAAAGTCTCATGGATATCCTTAAAGAGCTTACGTCTTATGTCGATACCGATCTTACGAAGACCATTGGAGAGCTTACGACCGGTATTGAACTTCTTAAGGAGCTTAGGATCCGCATTGAGCTTCTTCCAGATAGCCTTGTAGAACATCTCAGCCATAGCAGGAACCATAAGGATACATGTAGGCTTACACTCTTTTATATTTGTAGTGATATATCTGAGACCCTCGCAAACAGCAAGAGTTGAGCCTCTGTATACCTGACCTAAGAATCCGCAGGTACATTCATATGTATGATGTAACGGAAGTACGGACATAAATACGTCTTTAGGATCGATATAACAGAAAGAATACATGGACATAAGGTTCTTACATATATTCTTCTGGCAGAGCATAACTGCCTTTGATTTAGCCGTTGTACCGGAAGTAAAAAGAAGGATCGTCATCTCCTCAGGATCGATGGTCGTATCGATAAAAGTCTTATCTCCTGACGCGATAAGATCTGTACCCTTCTTAACTACATCCCAGAAATATGAATACTTCGGGTCGTCGAGCTTATCCATACAGATGTAGTGCTTAACCGAAGGAACCTTTCCGTATACAGCTTCAACAGCTTCAAGCTTAACCTTGGAAAAGATAAGGATCTCGACATCTGCTCTCTCGAGCATGCTCTCTATTTCCTCTGCTGGTAATTCCTTATCAAGAGGAACAACACAACCTGTTCCGTTTGTAACGGCAAGATAGGAAACGAACCATTCGTATCTGGTCTCACCCAATACGGCTACCTTGGCACCCTTATTGACTAATGTCATGAGACCTGTTCCGAGTCCGTCTATATCCTTATCATATTTGTCAGGCATGATAGGGACATATTCCCCACCCTTCTGCTCTTTAACCAAAAAACACGGGTTTTCAGGATGATCCTTAACTCTCTTTTTAATAAGTTCACGAAGATCTTTTATCTGAGTTACTTCATATAAAGGCTTTTCCTTCATACAAACCTCCTAATATGTATATCTTTTATCAATATACCATAATGACATGAAGTGCAAAGTATAAGATGATATTTGTCACAAAAAGTTTATTTCTTCTCTCTTTTCCTAACCTACATCAGCTCACAGCTGCATTACTGTCGAGGAATGGCGAATACATCATGATCGCAGAATTATGGATAAGATGTTCATCTGAGATCAGATTATCTTCCAGATCATACTTTAACTGATAAAGATCATTATGTCTGGTAAAGCCGCCCCAGTATTCACTACGCATCTCATGATCACGCTCTACTATATCGAATCTGTATAAAGGTTCACTGTTGACCCTGATCTCACCTTCAAGATACTCCTCGCTGACATTAACGAAGATCTGGAATGTATCCTGAGTGTCATTTTTGAGCATAAGATCACCGTAAGGATAGAAACATGTAGCTCCGCTTCCAAATGGTTGAGTCCTGTTGGAATCAGGGAAAACATCATAACCGTGACGGTGACGTTCAATAACTGTAAGAGGTGTATGGATGGCCATCCAGAAAATAAGATTGGATAGCTGACAAAGACCGCCGCCGACACCGGGTCTGACGGTTCCGTTAACAAGGACCATTCCTTCTTTATAGCCTTTGCGTTTGCTTGGATTTCCGATAAGTTTCCAGTAACTGAATATCTCACCCGGACGGATTACGATACCGTTGATCTTTTTCGTAGCAATCTTAAGATTTGTGATCTTGTTGATCTGGAGATACATATCTGCATCTTTAAGGTCGCGGATCAAAGGAGTTTTGTGAGAAAAGTATTGATAGTAAAGATCTTCTTCGGTTATTTTTGTCGCAAAAGATCTATTTAATTTCAACCAAAGGAGTCTGCGTTTTGTTCCATAGAAAAGTTTGCCTGCCCACAGGCGAAGATCCGACCTCTCGATCGGCTTAACGGATATCTCAGGAATACGTAAAGTACCAGTGCTCATTAACATCAAACATCCTTAGTTATTCGCACTATCCCGCTGCGTAAACGGATTATAGCACGGGTATCAGTTCAATGTATAGCCCTTGAGCTCACTTCTCAAATTTTTATAATTTGGACAATATAATTCGACCAGATTCCAGAATGCAGGCTTATGATGCATATGGATCAGATGGGCATGTTCATGCACCAGAACATAGAAAAGCTGATCGTCAGTCAGATAACTACAATATGCAGAGATCGATATGACATGTTCATTGGTGCAGCGGCCCCAATAGGATTTGCTGTAAGATACTTTGTACTGACTGGCTCTCGGGCCGTCATAATACTTAAGAAGCTCTTCACAACGGTCAAGGAGTTTCTTCTTAAAAGCAGGACTTCTGGAGTCGGAAGGCAATGTAATAGGCGTCCTCTCGTCTCTCTTGTTCAGCCATTTTTCGAAAAGAGGAGCCTTCGACATCATGAATTCATGGACCTTCTTTTGCGGGATCCTGGAATCAGCCTTGACGTTGAACTTCCTGTCATTAGGTGAAAAAGTTACTCTTATTCCGGCTTTGTACTTTTCATAATATTCCAGATCATATGAGACACCGATCTCAGGAATGACATAAGTCATCACCGGGATCGGCGCTCTTTTGGATCTTTGTTGTTTACGGCCTCGCTTAAACACTTGCGAAGCCCTTTGAGATAGCAAGCTCAGCTCTTTCCTTAGCTTTGCCGCCGAGAGCGATCTGCTCTTTGATGAAATTCGGATGATCTTTAAGGAATGAAGCCATGTAATCAGACGGATTATCAAGGAACTTCATCGTAAGATCATACTGCTGCTGATTGATGGCGCCAAGCTCGATAGCCTCATCGAAAAGGCTCTTGTCGATGCCCGCAAATGTTGTCATTGAAACACCGAGTTCCTTAAGGTTAGCTTCACCGTTCTGATGTCTGTCTATAACAGCTACGGTATCTGTGATATCACTGCCGAGGCCTCTGATAGCAGGGATCCATGCGCGTACATATGAAGATGCTTCAGTTATAAGGTCAGCAACATGGATCGCCTTGAGGCCCTTAAGATCTACATCAGATGTATTCTTGGTGATCTCGAAGTTCTCCGTTGAATATACTGTGCTGCCATCCTTGAAGATAGAAAGGTGCGGCTTAGCAAGGAAGTATGAAGGAAGGATCGAGAAGAAGAAATCTCTTCTCTCGCCGCCCGAGATGTAATCAAATTCATACTCGGAAAGCTTCTGAGTAATGAGATCAGTGATCATCTTAAATGTCTCAGATTCCTCGTAGATCTTAAGAAGGTCAAGGAAGATCTTCTTAGGGAAACTAGTCTTATCTTCCGCAATGTAAGTCTCGATCTTCTTAAGGATATCGTTTGCAGTAGCCTCATCTCTGATGATGAAATGAGTATTGATGTAGAAAGGTCCGAGAGTACCTGATGTATACCAGAATGGTGTCTCCTCAGGAGCAACGCGAACTGCATTCGTCTTAAAAAGTGCTTCGATTACTTGATTTGCCATTATTTATCACCTCGTTAATTTATTACCAGAGTTCAAGTGTACCTGTAAGATCTCTGAGATCGAGATCATTTTCTTCGGTATATCTTATCAGATCCTCGGTTATCTTGACCGGCAAGGTCGGATGGATAAGCGAACCTGTTCCGATCTCAACAGCGGATGCACCGGCGATCATAAATTCTATTACATCTTCATAGCTCATGACTCCGCCGCAGCCTATGATCGGGATATCCAATACCTTAGAACATTCAGCGACCATTCTTATTGCGATCGGCTTAATGGCAGGTCCAGAGTATCCGCCAGTGTTGTTATGAAGTATCGGTCTTCTTGTCTTAATGTTGATGACCATTCCGAGAAGCGTATTGATAAGAACTACCGCGTCAGCTCCTCCCTCCTGTGCTGCGAGTGCAACTGCCTTGATATCAGTTACATTAGGAGTGAGTTTGATCCATAGAGGAAGATCTGTTTCCTTACGCATCAAAGTAACGATCTGCTTTACCTGAACCGGATCAGCACCAAGTGTCATACATCCTGCCTTAACATTAGGACACGAAAGATTTATCTCGAGTGCATCGATCTTATCTTTATGAGCATTAAGCTTTTGGACCATAGCGATATAATCTTCAAATGAGTGACCTGCAGCATTAACGATAACACCTGTGTTAAGTGATCTCATGTAGTCGAGGTCGTTCTCGATGAAGTAATCCACACCCGGGTTCTGAAGACCAACAGAATTAAGCATGCCTGAAGCAGTCTCAGCTACACGGCATCCCTCATTTCCCTGTCTCGGCTTAATTGTAAGTCCTTTGGAAGAAAGTCCTCCAAGGATCGAAAGATCGTAGTATTCAGATAGTTCATGTCCGAAGTTACATGTGCCTGATGCCAGGATCAAGGGGCTCTTAAGATCAACATTTCCTACTTTTACATTAATGGAACTCATCAGAAGATCACCTCCTCGAACGGGAATACAGGGCCTTCTTTACAGCAGCGGACGTGCTTGAATTCTTCGCCGTTTGCTTCTGCTTTGAGCTTACATACGCAAACGAGGCAGATTCCGATCCCACAGCCCATTCTCTGCTCCATTGATACATATGAAGGGATTCCCTTTTCTGTTGCCCAGTTGCCGCACGCCTTCATCATAGGAAGAGGTCCTACGCAGCAAAGAACAGAATCCTTGACGAAGCTTTCGTCAAGCGTATCAAGTCCTGCGATGCAGGTTCCTTTTATTCCGATATCTCCCGCATCCGTACAAAGTACATAGTCAGGTTCATTTAATACGACCTGGGATGCATTTCGAAAACCCTCTACAACTTTGAAGCTGATATTGTTTTCGCGAAGATACTGTGATGCAAAATTAATAGGAAAAACTCCGGTTCCGCCTGCTACCAAAATGTAGTTCTTGGAAGAGTCGAAAGTAAATCCGTTACCGAGAGGTCCTAAAACTTCCACATCCTGGCCTTCTTCGAAAGCAGCGATCTCAACTGTTCCCTTTCCGACGACCTTTACACCGATATCGAATGTTCCGTTAGCTTCATCAACGGAAGCGATACCGAACGGTCTTTTCAGGAAGCGGGAGCATGAGATATTAACGAACTGTCCAGGGACAGCCGAAGATGCGATATCAGGACACTTTATCGTGAGATAAGCCGTGTCGCTGTTGAGCATCTTTTTCGAGATTACTTTGCATGAATATTCTTTTTTCATACGTACTTACGATCCTTTAAAGCAGCATTGAGCTTGTCTCTCATGTCGATAGCTTCTTCTCTTGTAGCCTTGGCAAAATCCTTAGGCTCGAGATCTTCACGCTTCTTCCATGCGCACATGAGGCTTCTGGAAGCATTTACGATGGAGCCCTTGCCGTCAGCCGTAAATGATGCAACTGCAGCGTCTGCACCGGCACCCTGTGCTCCGTAACCCGGAACAAGGATAAGTGTCTTAGGCATTCTCTTACGAGCGTCTACAGCCTGCTCCGGCCATGTAGCACCGACAACGGCACCAACTGAAGAGAATCCGCATTCACCGATGAGATCCTTACCCCATTCGTTGACCATGTCAGCCATTGCTTCATAAACTTTTCTTCCGTCCTTGAGCTCGAGATCCTGAAGATCGCCCGCAGAAGGATTGGATGTTCTTACGAGTGTGAAGATTCCCTTGCCGCCTTCCTTACAGATATCCGTGAAAGGCTTGATACCGTCAGTACCAAGATATCCGTTAACTGTTACAGCATCGGAATCAACGACCGGCTTAGTTGAATCGAGGAACTCTGTCTCACCGATCAAGGCCTTTGCGTAAGCAGTAGCTGTCGTACCGATATCGTTACGCTTAGCATCTGCGATAACTACCATTCCTTTGGACTTAGCATAATCTACAGTCTCGAGGAAAGCCTCAAGTCCGCAGATACCGTACATCTCGTAATATGCGATCTGTGGCTTGATCGCAGGAATGATGTCGCAAACAGCATCGATCAAAGCTTTATTAAACTCGAAGATCGCTTCGCAAGCAGCCATCTCCTCATCATCCGGGAAATTCTCCTTAGCTTCATCAATAATGAACTGAGGGATATATTCGAGCTTAGGGTCAAGACCCATTACTGTCGGGTTATTAAGTTCAGCAATCTTGCCGCACAAAAGATCAGCAAAGTTTTTCATAAGTTACTTTTCCTCCCATGATCGTCAGATATGTCTCACCATAGAGCTTAAATCCGTCGTACGGCGTATTTCTTCCCTTGGTAAGCATCTTATTCTTATCGAAAACAAACTCATTCTCAAGGTCAAAGACTGCCAGGTCCGCATCATCACCGACTTCAAGTCCTCCTCTTCCGAGCTTAAGGATCTTTGAAGGATTGAAGCACATGAGTTCAACGAGCCTATCGACTGTAATGTGACCCGGCTTTACGAGATAAGTATAACCGAGTGCGAAAGCAGTCTCAAATCCTACAATACCGTTATTTGCGATCTGGAACTCAACGCACTTTTCATCTTCGTGATGAGGAGCATGATCCGTAGCGATCGCATCGATCGTTCCGTCCTTGATACCTTCGATGATCGCATCAACATGCTCTTTTGTTCTAAGCGGCGGATGCATCTTGAAGTTGCTGTCGTAAGTTTCGCAGCAGTCATCCGTAAGTGTGAAGTAATGAGGACATGTCTCACATGTAACCTTTACTCCCCTTGCCTTAGCTTCTCTTACCATTCTTACTCCGCCCTTAGTAGATACGTGGCAGATATGGATCGGGATATTAAGGTATTCAGCCATGATGATGTCTCTGGCGATCATGATATCCTCGGCAGCTGTAGGGATTCCTCTAAGTCCGAGGCAAGTGGAGACCGTACCCTCGTTCATGCAGCCGTCGGAAAGAGTCTTTTCTTCGCAGTGGTTAAGGACCGGGATATCGAAGTCAGAAGAATACTCCATTACCTTTCTTAAAAGCTCAGCTGTCGCGATCGGCTTACCGTCATCAGAGATCGCAACGATTCCTGCTTCCTTCATAAGGCCGATCTCCGAAAGGAGCTTACCGTCAAGATCCTTACTGCAGGCACCGATCGGATAAACTCTCGCATATCCTGCCTCTTTGGCTTTCTTAAGGATACCGTTAACTACTGCAGCGTTGTCGCATACAGGATTTGTGTTTGGCATCGGGCAAACAGATGTATAGCCGCCCTTTGCAGCGCTCATCGTTCCTGTTAGGATCGTCTCTCTATATTCATAGCCCGGCTCTCTTAAGTGACAATGCATGTCGACAAGTCCCGGGAATACTGTCTTACCTGAAAGATCATAAGTTTTATCTGCATCTTTCTTATCGAAAACGTCCGCAAATACACCGTCTTCGATGAACAGATCTTTCTTCTCGCCATTATAGATGGTTGCGTTTTCCAAAACTATTTTCATATCTGATTTCTCCTTGCCATGAGTAAGTAAAGAACAGCCATTCTAACGGCTACACCGTTTGTAACCTGCTCATTGATAACTGACTGATCACAGTCATAAACTGCTGTAGGAAGTTCAACGCCGTGGTTACAAGGACCCGGATGCATCAGGAGTGCTCCCGGCTTAGCAAGTTCGAGCATCTCCGGAGTGATCGCATAGAACTTGGAGTATTCGGCTACAGACGGGAAAAGTGATTTATGCTGTCTTTCGAGCTGAACTCGAAGACCCATAACCGCATCACAATCCTTTACGCAGTCTGCAACATTATCTGCAATTCGGCAGCCCAAGTTTTCGATACCGACAGGCATTATTGTCTTAGGTCCGTAGATACTTACGTCTGCACCGAGTTTCTTCATTCCGATCGCATTGCTTCGTACTACACGGCTGTGGTAGATGTCACCGCAGATAGCGACCTTCTTACCTTCCAAAGTACCGAGCTTCTCGTAGATCGTGAACATATCAAGAAGTGCCTGAGTAGGATGCTCGTTCATTCCGTCACCTGCATTAACGACTGAAGCATTAAGATGCGGAGCGATGAAATGAGGCGCACCTGAGTGACTGTGTCTCATGATTATGATATCAGTTGCCATCATGTCGATCGTTCTAGCTGTATCAAGAAGCGACTCACCTTTTGCTACAGAGCTTCCCGTAGCTGAAATATTAGCACTTGCTGAACCCATGTACTTGGAAGCAAGCTCGAATGAGAGCCTTGTTCTGGTACTGTTTTCGTAGAAAAGAGTAATAACCGATTTTCCCTGAAGATGGCTGGTCTTTTTGTTACCTGATGTTAAGACCATCTTCATAGTCTTGGCAGTATCAAGGATCTCCATGATCTCATCTGCCGTAAGCTGCTTAAGACCCAGAAGGTCTTTGTTACGTAATCCCATTAGTTCTCCTCCTCGCAAAGTAACACTTGATTCTTACCGTCTACCTCATCAAACTGAACCGAGATAAGCTCATGTTTGGATGTAGGAACGTTCTTACCTATGAAATCTGCTCTGAAAGGCAGTTCTCTGTGGCCTCTGTCTATAAGGATGGCGAGCTCGATCGATGCAGGCCTTCCCATATCAAAAATCGCATCGATCGCTGACCTAACGGTTCTACCCGTGTACAAAACGTCATCGACCAATACGATCTTTTTATTGTTGATATCAAATGGAATGTGAGTTCCGTTAACTACCGGATGTGCATTGAGCTTTGAAAGATCATCTCTGTAGAATGTAATGTCCAGGATTCCTATCGGAACATCGATGCCTTCTACGGATTTAAGATTATCTCTTATCTGCTTCGCCATTGGAACTCCCCTACGCTGGATACCGATAAGACAGACATTATCCAATCCGTCATTCTTCTCGATAATCTCGTGGGAAATACGCATTATTGCGCGTCTCATGTTGGCTTCGTCCATCAGAGTTGCTTTAGTTATGATGTTTTTCATGATAAAACTCCTTCCCGAAGATAAAAAAATAGCCGAATCCCTATGATCCGACCATAAATAAGCACAATATTCCATATGAATAATCTTGCTAACCTCACCGGATCAACTTAAAGATTAAATATAGAATAGACTTTTACCTTTGGAAATGCAACTCAAAAATTCGTTCTAATTCTGCTTATCTTTGTACATTGCGATAAGTTCGTTATAAGCGATCTTTCCTACCAAAGTACGTGGCATGTGCTCTATAGCGATATACTCTCTCGGAAGAGCATATTTAGCTACATTCTGCTTACATGCTTCCTTGATCTCTGCCAATGCCTTATCTTTATCTACATCCTGAGACTTAAACTCGATAACGGCCTTACAGATCTCACCCATGATAGTATCAGGAACGCCGACAACGGCACTTGCCAGGACATCAGGATGAGCATCGATAACGTTTTCGATTATCTGAGGATAGATATTATATCCGCCTGATACGATCATTCTCTTAAGTCTTTGCTTGAAATAAACAAAACCATCCTCATCAATATAACCGATATCGCCTGTGTGGAGCCAACGGCGACCCTGTTCGTCAACTTTGATAGTTTTATCTGTTTCTTCCTTATCATTAAGGTATCCGATCATGATTGTCGGACCGGTGTAAGTAATCTCACCTACTTCACCGACCGGAACTTCTTCATTGGTCTGAGGGTCGACGATCTTATATGTCATCTCGGAATACGGAAATCCGCAGCTGCCAGGCTTAGAGATACCGACAGGAAGAAGACAGGAACCAGTTACGCTTTCTGTCATTCCGTAACCTTCACGAACTTCAGAATCACAGTTACAGGATTTGAGAAGTTCATCAACTTTTTTCTTGGTATTAAGAGATAAAGAATCACCGCCTGAAATTACTACTTTCAAGAAAGACAGATCCTTGCCTTCCAAGTAATCCTTATTCTTTAACATACTTTCATATATGGCAGGAACAGCTGCGATAAGGTTCGGTCTGTACTTCATAAGGAGTTTATGGAATTCTGAAGCTTTAAAAGACGGAAGGATTACAGCTACACCGCCCAATACAAAAGCAGTATGAATTCCTACTCCAAGACCGAATCCGTGGAATATCGGCATTATCGCGAAAAAACGCATGCCTTCTTCAAGTCCTCGGCAGGCTTCAATACTTAAAACTGCCAAAGCATTGAAATTATAGTTGCTGAGCATTATTCCTTTAGGCTTACCGGTAGTTCCGCCGCTATAAAGGATCGCCGCACAATCATCACCTTTATAATTCTCAAGCTTAACGTCATTTACGGAGTCGGCTCCGGCCATGAAATTTTTCCAACTGGTTGCATTTGAAGGAATCTCAGGCTTCTTGGATTTGATGGAATAACCGATACCCAAAAGCAAGGGCATAGACTCTTTAACAGAAACAACTATAAGTTTCTTCGTATTTGTCTTCTCCATTGCAGCTGCGATCTTTTTACTGACAAGATCAAGACCGATAATGATATCTGATTCAGAAACAGTGAGATAATGGATTATCTCATTTTCAGCTGACATCGGATGGATCATGTTGGCAATAGCTCCGATCTTGTTGATCGCATAAAAACTATAGATAGATTCAGGTATATTAGGAAGACAGATCGATACCTTATCCCCTTTTTTGACACCTGCAGCGATCAAAGCTTTGGCTGTCTTATCGATATTGCTGATGAGTTGTCTATATGAAAACTTTTTACCGAAATACTCAAGTGCTTCAAGATCCATTCTGGACTCTGATAACTTGACAATAAAATCGTATAAAGAAAGATTTGAATATTCTAAATTGTTGTACATAATTTCCCTCCGCGAATCATTATAACACTTTAATCGAATAATTCTTTGGAGTTTAATTTATATACATATTGCGTTCCGAATAACCAACCATACTTAAATCGGGTACTTGCGGACTCGAAAATAAGATAAACATTGTTCTTACAGTTTGTAACGCCCTCAGCATTCGGAGGAAGCTTGATCTTTTTTATCAACGCCTTATCTTCGAAGCAGTATACCGGAATTATCTCACCATGATATTCGTAAGTAGTATTAACAGTCTGAATTACTTCACGGAAATCATATACGTACAAAATGGAATCTTTCCATTTGGCTGAGGATGCAGAAAGGTACATCCTACCTGACTTATCCATGCACATTCCCTGAATGGAACTTCCGATAGACAAAGCAAAGACAGCTTTCTCGTTTACACCGTATTTCTCTTTTTCGGAAAGAGGATAAGCAAATACCATTGCAGTATTAAAGTTACCGTTAGGAGACATCATATGGTGACTCTTTTTAGTCTTGAACTTCTTTAAGTACTGGTATTCTCCGATAAACAGATTGTTACCATATACAAAGCAGAAAGATGAGTTACTGTCTGTATCTATCGTACCGATCGTCTTAACTGTATCTTTGGATTCGTCCAAAAGATCATTCTTATCAAGAACGTAGCATTTTCTGTTTCCGCCGGTTACATAAACAAAATCAGAATATGAAGCTATTCCGCCGGAATGCCATTTAAAAGGTTTCCCTTTTTTATCAACGATCCTTTTTACGAACTGATTTGAGTCCGAGTCGACAACTATGATCTTGGAATAACCGTCAGGATATGTGTATCCGCTTATCAGGAAGCAGTCCTCTTTCTCGAGATATTCGATACCTTGAGGGATTATGTCCGAAAAAGGCTTAACTGCGAGAAATTCAGGAGTAGCATAGTAGTAGAAATAAAGATACGGATATAGAAAAGTTCCATAAAAAACTAAAACACTTAATGCAAGGATAAGTGCCAACAGTTTTATTATATTTCCGTACTTGCTTTTTGATCTTCTCATGGTGCCTCTGATTTCATTATAATCATCTGAACTCAATATTGTATCAGTTTTAAAAACTCGCGAAAAAAATTAAAGAAAAACCTAAAAAAACGTACCAAAAGCCCCTGTTTGACAAATAAGTAACCTATGACTATAATCTATCAGTACACAATCTAATGGGGTTGTGGCGGAATGGCAGACGCAGCAGACTCAAAATCTGCCGACCTCAAAATCGTGTGGGTTCAAGTCCCACCAGCCCCACCATTTTTTGTGAAGTTACCCCTTGTTTTCAACGAGGGGTTTTATTCTGCCCAAAATTATCTATGCATCTGCCAAAATAGGATTTGTAAAAGAATAGTGTTATAATTCATGAAAAATTGAAGATACATTCGGGACAGCAATTATGTATGAATTCTCATCGATAAATAAATATCGACGTTTCTTATTCGGAATAGCGACTATCTGGATCGCTTGGTTTCATTCATACATGCTTGATTTTTCCCAGCTGGAAGCACTGAGCTTCCTAAACATCGGCGTCCTTGTTGAACTTTTGAAGAAATTAGGCAACATCGGCGTTGATATTTTTCTTTTATTATCAGGCATAGGATTGTACTTTTCTTTCTCGAAAAATCCCAACATCCTCCAATTCTATAAAAAAAGGATCATTCGAGTCCTTCCAAGTTCTATTATCCTGGTACTTATAGTCACATATCTTTCTCACGTTGAGACATGGAAACTGTTCTTTATCAGGGTAACCTTTCTGAATTTCCTGTTCTTCAAAGATGATGATCAGACTTTCTGGTATATTCCTGCGATCCTTATACTTTATCTCCTGTTCCCTGTTTTCTATAAAGTCATTCAGAAATTCAAAGTGCCCGGCGCACTGGTTCTTATAGCCATATCCTGCATTATTACTGTTGCTGCGTTTTTCATAAATTTCGATATGTTCTTCTACCAGTGGGAAATGCTCTTAACCAGGATCCCGGTCTTTATCGTCGGAATCCTTTTGGCTCCCGTTATCAAGAACGAGAAAAAGATATCCAACGTAACTGCCCTGATACTTTGTCTTTTGGGATTGATATATTTCATCGTCATTCATATTATCGACCTTTTTATATCAACAAAATACATATTCATCTGGCATTACATGTATCTTCCTCTTGCCTTATTCCTGGTATTCTTCTTCTCATATATCAGAAGTCATGTAAGTTTATCGTTTATCGTTAAGCCATTTGAATTTGTGGGCGATTTTTCACTGGAGATGTATCTTATCCATCAGTCATTGTACTTTTTCCTTCTCGGAAAAATCTCATTTTTCGATAACCATCAGCTTATTTATGCGATAGTGATCATACTTGTATCGATCGTTTTATCCTTCATTTTGAAAACGCTTATAAACCTGATATTTAAACTGTTTAAGTCCGATAAAGGTTCAAAAAAGAAAGCAACCGCATAAGAAATTTTCGATCGAATGTCATAAAATTAACAACGATTGAATTCGAAACAACTTCAAACAACGACATTACCGCAATTTTACATAAGAAAAATTGTTGATTTTTTGATATAATACATAGAAATATGCTATGGAGGGTTCATATGGCTGCTTTAAACAACTATTCAAAGATCACCCCTGAAATAGAAGCATTGGCTAAAAAATGTTGTGAGCAAACTATTAAGCCGGAGCTATACAGTAAATTCGATGTAAAGCGCGGACTTCGTGATGTCAATGGTAAAGGTGTATTAACAGGTCTTACAGAGATCTCTGAGATCATTTCTTCGAAAATGATCGACGGAGAATCTATTCCTTGTGATGGCGAACTTTACTACAGAGGTTATGATGTAAAAAAATTGGTTCAGAGCTTCATCGATGATAACAGATTCGGTTTTGAAGAAACAACATATCTTCTTCTTTTCAGTGAATTGCCTACTATTGAAGAGCTCCAGTCATTTGAGAAGATCCTAGTTAACTACAGGAACATCATGCCTAAGAACTTCGTTAGAGATGTAATCATGAAAAAGCCTAGCGAAGATCTTATGAATAATATCGCAAGATCTGTTCTTAACATGTATGCATATGACGGAAATCCTGACGATCTTTCGATCACGAATGTACTTCGTCAGTCTTTGGAATTGATCTCCATCTTCCCTATGCTTACAGTCTATAGTTATCATGCTAAGAATTACTATCTCGATAAAGGAAGTCTTATTATCCACAGACCTCAGCCAAATCTTTCAACTGCTGAGAATATCCTTTATATGTTAAGGCCAGATCATAAGTATACCGCTCTGGAAGCTATGATCCTTGATCTGGCATTGATCCTTCATGCTGAGCATGGCGGTGGTAACAACTCCACATTTACTACTCACGTAGTTACATCATCCGGTACAGATACATACGCTGCTATCGCTGCTGCATTAAGTTCTCTTAAGGGACCTAAGCATGGCGGAGCTAATATCAAAGTAGTTAAGATGCTCAATGATATCAAGCGTAACGTTAATGACTGGAATGACGATCAGGAAATCGAAGAATATCTCCGTAAGATACTTCACAAGGAAGCATTTGATAAGGCAGGCGTAATCTACGGCTTAGGTCATGCTGTTTATTCAATATCCGATCCTCGTGCACAGATCTTCAAGGGTTATGTAGAAAAGCTTTCGATCGAGAAAGGCAGAACCAGAGAATTCAAGTTGTATTCAAAGATCGAAAAAATCGCTGCGGAGCTTATTTCTAAGGAAAGAAAGATCTATAAGGGTGTGTCGGCAAATATCGACTTTTATAGCGGCTTTGTTTACAGCATGCTTAATCTCCCAACAGAGCTTTATACTCCACTATTTGCTACAGCAAGGATTACAGGTTGGTCAGCTCACAGAATCGAAGAATTGACTAATGCAGGAAAGATCATCAGACCTGCGTATATGTGTGTTCAGGATCACAGGAAGTTTGTTCCGATAACCAAGCGTTAATTCTTAAGATCAATAATTCAGACTAGCAACAGGGGATGTCTCTATCTATTATGATTGAGACATCCCCTTTGCCATGAAAAAGGGTAAATTGATAGAACTTAAAATGTCTTATTTATCTCGATATACCGTAGGACTCGCAGACCTTTCCGAATTCTTCCGAACCTGAGAAACCGTAGAAAACAGACTCTCTGGACTCGCCTGCTTCAAGTAATCCTACCCAGTAGTTCAATCCTCCTTCATCATACTCTCTGTCCATAAAGAGCCTATATAATCTCTTTACGAATTCAGAGTTGGAAACGTTGGCATCTAAGAACTCCTGACTGAAAACGAAGTTGTAAGCTGCCGTGGTGCCTGTAACCCTTTTTGCCCTAAGTTCACTCGACCAATATTCAAGACCTGATTCTTCAGCATCTCTGCAAAGGATCGTGGTATATAATCTGGATGCAAAACCGCTGATCTCATCATTTGTATTTGAAGAACCTGAGATTACAACTGAACCCGGAGCGATTCCGTAGGAATTACATACTTCCTTCCATTCATTTGAATTGATGAATCCGCCAAGAACAGTGTTACTGGATGTACCTGAGCTAAGTTCACCGAGCCAATAATCTCTTCCGCCCTCATCCATTTCTCTGTTGAAGAATGTTTTGTATAAGATAGCCAGATATTCTTCATTGCTTAAAGACTTAGAAGAAAACTCAGCACTATCAAAGAAATTCTTTGCTGTAGTAGCGCCATCTGTCTTCTTGGAATTAAGAAGATCGGACCAATACTTAAGGCCTTCGGACTCTGCTTCTCTTCCGAGAACTACTGTATAAAGCCTGCTTACAAAAGCCTCTGTTCCGGAAAGTCCATCTTCTTTGACATAGTCTACGGATGAAACATTGTATCCGAGATAGATGCTATCGGAGCCGATACTATGATCATTCTTGAAACTGCTTGTATTACCGCACATAAAGTACTGATAATTACCATTTGTACCGAGATCCCAAGTAGCATCACAGTTGTAATAGATACCGTCAACATTAACTATATTCCAGCAGTGATTATTGGAATAAACTATCCTGTTATCAATTCCCGCTTCAAGGAGCATATCATAGAACAAACCTGCGATTCCCTGACATACCGCTGTCTTATTATAAAAAGCACTATATGCCGTATATGTGATCGTATCTCTGAGAGACTTTGCCTTCTTGGCATTTGTATAGTCGTACTTAACATTAGTCGTTATCCAGCTATAGATCGAGCTGATCTTTTCATAGGCATCCATACCTGAATTCAATATCTTATTATTCAAGGAACTTAAAGAAGCCTTCAGATTGTTTTCCTGGCTGCCGTTAGTGTAGAAACTGAACTTATAAGTAACCTTGTAAAGATCATTACTGTTATAACCTTTTTCGAAAAAGATATAAGAGTAAGTATAGGATTCAAAACTCTTGGCAAGATAATCGCCTGCAACAGGATTGCTCTGATCATGCACGAGAGCCTTATTTACCAGATCCTGCCACATCTTGGATTTGTTAGATGAATTATTCTTTACATAATAAAAAGTAATCTCGGAATTCCTGGAAATAAGTTCTGACTTAATCTTAGAAACCGCATCCGTTTCATTATCATAGAGATCATACTCTCCATAATATGTAGATCCGTACTTATGATTGTATTTTCTTGCATCCGCGTTAACTTTATTAGCTGGTAAAACAGCCACAAGATTTACCGCTAAAACAGCACTTAGAAATACAACTGCAACCTTTAAAGTGCGCTTCATTATCAATTCCCCCAAACACTTCGATCAAAACCTCTATAGGTCCATTCTATCGTTAGAAAACGTTGTTTCAACGCGTTTAGAGAAGCTTTCACAAATCATTTAACGGGTCGAAACATTTGCGTTTCTTTGGTTAAAAATCGTTAACAACCGCTTTACATATTTACATATTGTACAAATCCGAATGCTTCAGTTTTCTCTTATAAAAAACCTTCCTCCTTAATGGCAAAACCGTGGTTCATCGGACCGGATCCTTTGCCCAGATCAAGCATTGCGGAGAGGGCACCAGAAATATAATTCTTTGCGTGCGACACAGCACTTACCAAATCCTCTCCCTTTGCCAGGTTCGATGCTATGGCACTTGATAAAGTGCATCCCGTACCATGTGTATTGGGATTATCTATCCTCTTACCCTTAAACCAAGTAATCTCTCTTCCGTCGTAGAGAACATCATTAGCATCATTGATGCTGTGTCCTCCCTTTAAAAGTACCCTGCAGCCGAAGTCCGAATAGATCTTCTTAGCTGCTTCTTCCATCATCCTCTCGCTATCAATAACATCACCAAACAATACCATAGCTTCAGGTATGTTAGGGGTAATCACTGTAGCCAAAGGGATCAGATCAGACTTAAGAACCGAAACAGCTTCATCACTTATAAGCTTTGATCCGCTCGTTGATACCATTACCGGATCAAGAACGATATTTTTAGCTTCATACTTTCTAAGAGATTCAGATATCACTCTTATCAAGTCAGCGGAAGAAACCATTCCAATCTTGACTGCGTCCGGGTATATATCCGTGAATATTGCATCAAGTTGTTCTTGCAAAAACTTAGGTGTAACTTCAAAGATATCAAATACACCAGTAGTATTCTGAGCAGTGAGAGCCGTTATGGCGCTCATAGCGTAAACCCCGTTGGCAATCATGGTCTTAATATCGGCCTGAATGCCTGCACCGCCGCTGCAATCGCTGCCTGCGATCGTTAGTGCCTTGTTCATATAATTACCTCTTTTTCTATATTTTAATTATCAAGCAGATTTTAGTTTTCATCAATTCGCAATAATTATCAAATATCTTTGATGATGAAAGATTGTTGTTAAGATTATTCATAAAAAGAGGCTGCCTTCATAAGACAGCCTCAGAAATAATTAATCTAACTGAACGATCAGAATTCGATCCTTCTGCCCTTCTTCTGATCATCATCACCGGACTCATTGTTGTCCTTACGATCGAAGTTACGTCTCTCTCCGCGATCACGGTTACCATTGAAACCACCACGACGGTCACGGTTTCTTGGCTCACGCTTACGTGGCTCTTCTTCAACATATCCTTCCGGCTTTGGAAGAGTATCTCTGATGGAAAGATTGATTCTGCCCTGGTTATCGATCTCGATTACCTTAACACGAACCTTATCACCCTCATGTACAACATCCTCTACCTTATCAACACGGTTCCAAGCAAGCTTGCTGATATGTACGAGACCTTCCTTACCAGGAATGAACTCAACAAATGCACCGAAGTCCATAAGTCTTGTTACTGTACCTTCAAACTCAGCACCAACTTCAGGATCAGCGATGATACCGTTGATGATCTTCTTAGCCTTCTCTGCCTTCTCAAGATCAGGTGTAGAGATATAAAGCTTACCTTCGTCATTGATATCGATCTGAGCGCCTGTATCAGCAATGATCTTGTTGATAACCTTTCCGCCAGAACCGATAACTTCACGAATCTTATCTACAGGGATCTGCATGGATACGATTCTAGGAGCAAATGGTGAGAGGTCCTCACGAGGTGCAGCGATTCTAGGAAGGAGGATCTCATTGATGATCTGAAGTCTACCCTTCTTAGTCATAGCAAATGCTGCCTTGATAATATCGAGTGAAAGACCCTCAACCTTGATATCTACCTGGATGGATGTGATACCTTCTGTAGTACCTGCAACCTTAAAGTCCATATCACCGAAGAAGTCCTCGATGCCCTGGATATCCATGAATACGAGGAAGTCCTCGTCATTCTCTTCATTAACGATCAAACCGGAAGAAATACCTGCAACAGGTCTCTTGATCGGAACACCTGCATCCATGAGGGAAAGTGTCGAAGCACAAACTGAACCCTGGGATGTAGAACCGTTACTCATTGTGATCTCGGAAACTGTTCTGATAGCATATGGGAACTCATCCTCAGAAGGAAGAACCGGGATCAAAGATCTCTCAGCAAGAGCACCATGGCCGATCTCACGACGTCCAGGGCTTCTGGAAGCCTTTGCTTCACCTACGGAATAACCCGGGAAGTTATAGTGGTGCATATATCTCTTTGTGTTGTCTGTATCAAGACCCTCAAGGTTCTGAGCCTCAGACAAAGGAGCCAAAGTACAGATATTTACAACCTGTGTCTGACCTCTCTGGAACAAAGAAGAACCATGAACTCTTGGAATGATTCCTACATCACAGGACAGAGGACGGATCTGATCAAGTGCACGACCGTCAACACGAACATGCTCTCTGAAAAGATAATCACGAACTACTTTCTTCTCGAGCTTATAGATAGCATCCGGAGCCCATGAGGAAAGTCCCTCTTCCTTTTCTTCGAGAAGGTTTACAACCTCTTCCTGAAGTGCTGCAACATTAGCATCTCTTACGCTCTTGTCATCAGAAAGAACTGCCTGACGCATCTTGTCCCAGCCATATTCCTTAACCATAGCAAAGATCTCTTCAGGAACATCAGCAGACTCGTATGTGAACTTCGGCTTACCGATCTCAGCAACGATACCGTTAATGAACTTACAGATCTCTTTACATACTTCATGACCATCAGCGATAGCCTGGAGCATTACTTCATCAGGTACTTCGTTAGCACCTGCCTCAACCATACAGATCTTCTTCTCTGTGCATGCAAGAGTTACATACATATCAGAGATCTTTCTCTGCTCTTCAGTTGGGTTGATAACTGTCTTACCATCGATCAAACCGAGAACAACACCTGCAACAGGTCCCTTCCACGGGATATCGGAAATAGCGATAGCGATGGATGTACCGATCATAGCTGTAATCTCAGGAGAACAATCCTGATCAACAGACAAAACGAGGTTGGATACTACAACATCGTTACGAAGATCCTTTGGGAACAAAGGTCTGATAGGACGGTCAATAACACGGGATGTAAGAATAGCCTTCTCGGAAGGTCTTCCCTCACGCTTGATGTAACCGCCAGGGATCTTACCTACAGCATAGAGCTTCTCTTCATAATCAACAGAAAGCGGGAAGAAATCGATACCTTCCTTTGGCTTCTCAGAAGCAGTAACTGTGGAAAGAATTGTTGTGTCGCCGTACTTAGCAAGTACTGAGCCGTTAGCAAACTGTGCAAGTCTTCCTGTCTCAACAACAAAAGGACGACCTGCAATGGTTGTCTCGAAAATCTTTTGCATAATTTTCTCCTTTATTTAATTGTTAAGGAGGTAGCTTGCAGATTCACATCTCGACAATGCTATTCGAGGTATCAATCTACACACTACACCCCTTTGCCTATATGACCCATATATTATATATCAAAATAATGAATTGGCAAAAAAAGATTTTCTCGTTGAAAAAAAGTGAGAAGAAAGTAAAAAATCATAAATTTCTTAGACAAAAATCTTATTTTCAAGTATTGATGTATATAAATAAAATAATATAAAATAAGAACGGAGGTTTGGTTATGGCAGTTAGTCACGATCTTTTTATAGAGTTTTTTGATGCCTGCATGTCTTTCAAAGGTAAGCCTTTGACAGATTCGGAGGCTGTTATGATGTTCGCAAAAGAACTCGGGATCGCTAAATGTGACTACATAACTTATAAAGACGGTATTCCTTCCGAACCTTCCCTTATCTGTGAGTTCTCTGAACCACTTTCTAAACAATACCGTTCTTATCATTTCCAGAACATGTTCAGCTCCGCTGAGATCAGGACTTATCTTGGAAGTGATGAATCTCAGACATGTGAAGATTATGAGTTCCTTTTGAATATTTGGGACAGAACCGTATTCAGAGCTTTAAACTGCTATATCCTCACTACTCAGGCAAGTTATAACCTGATGCATGACCAGCTTACCGGAATCCATAATCAGAACTATTTTATGAGACATCTCGGAAAGATATGTGCGGCAAAAGCTTCTTCTAATTATGTAGCTTTCTATATGAACATCAGAAACTGCCGTTTTCTTAATAATGTTTTCGGAAATTATGCTACTGATGAGATAATCAAGCACTTTGCTATCGATCTTGACGGAAGGCTTGATAAGGAAAACGGAGAGTGTCTTTCAAGACTCGGAGGCGATTTCTTTACTTTTATCGCACTCAAGAAAAATGAAGAAAAGTATATTCAGTTATTGAATTCCTTCCCTATCGATTTTACTTTCGGTACTGACAGGATCATATATACTATCTCACTTCGTGCAGGTGTTGCTGAGCTCGACTCTTCTTACGATACACCTGACAGCATTATGTCTGCTATATGTGCTGCTTTCTCACTGACTAAGAATTCAGCTAACAAACCGTTTGTTTTCTATGATGAAGAAGTAAGCAATCAGATCATTAACAAGAATTCTCTAGAAACTGAACTTCGTAATGATCTTGATGACGGTAAGCTTCTTGTATATTACCAGCCGTATATCGATGTTAAGGAAGACAGTAATGTTGTTTCCGGAGCTGAAGCTCTTATACGTTGGAGACGCGAAGACAGAATGATCACTCCTGTCGAGATCATCCCTATTGCCGAGCGCAATAAGTTTATCTCTGATATTGATTTCTATGTTCTCGAAAAAGTATGCGATAAACTTTCCGAATGGAAAAACGCAGGAATAAAGATCGTTCCTGTTTCCTGTAACTTCTCGGAGTTCGATCTTAAGATCTCCAACCTTGCTGATAAGATAGTTTCTGTTATCGACAAGTATGGTCTTGATCATTCTTCTATCAAGATCGAGTTTACGGAAAGTGCATTTAATAACGAGCCTGAACTTACAAGATATATCGTAAATCAGCTCAAGGAATCAGGTGTCAAAGTAGGTCTTGATAACTGTGCGGATGTTTATTTCTCATATAAGACATTTACGAATTCGGATTTCGATTATATCAAGATCGATTACAGATCTATCGATGTTACCGATAACAAGAAGCTTCTTGTACTTAAGAATGCTATTAATCTTGCTATGGAACTCGGTATCGAAGTTATCGTAGAAGGAATCTCCGATGATACACTCATCAAAGAATTGGGCGATATCGGATGTAAGACATTCCAGAGCCTTTACTTTGATAAGCCTCTGTCAGAGAGATTTTTCGAAAACAAACTTAAGAATCAGTGAATCACCTTTAAAAAGCTTCTTCTGTGGATCGGAGTCATTCCGAGTTCTCTTATTGCGGCATAATGATCTTTGGTACCATAGCCTTTGTGCTTGGCAAAACCGTATCCCGGATATTCCTTATCGTAATCTATCATCATATGATCCCTTGTAACTTTGGCAAGGATCGAAGCAGCTGCGATAGAATTGGACTTGGCGTCGCCTTTTATTATCGGCTCGATATCAACGCCTGTTCCCTCAAGCTTAACGGCATCTATAAGCAGAAGGTCGGGTTTTTGTTCCAGATTAGAAACACACTCTCGCATAGCCTGCTTTGTGGCTTCAAGGATATTGATCTCGTCTATTACGTCCGGACCTTTTGCAACGACAGCATAACAAAGAGCTTTTTCTTTTATAACTTCGAACAGCTCTTCCCTTTTCTTTTCTGTCAGTTTTTTGGAATCATCAAGACCAAGGATGAGTTCTTTTGGATCAAGGATACATGCGGCAGCAACAACGGGACCTGCCAATGGTCCTCTTCCCGCCTCATCAATACCAGCAACCAGCTTATAGCCGTTCTTCCAGGCCTTGTTCTCATATTCCATCATCGTAACGTACTTTTTTACGAGTTCTTCCTTGGTAAGCTTAGCCATTTTACGGAACCTCCAATGTGATCCTGCCGATCCTTGATTGTCTTAAGTCATCCAGGAATACCTTGGCAAATCTGTCTTCGTCGATCCTGCCGCCGGACATGATACATCCGCGCTTTTTTGCCATCTCAAGGAATCTGTCATAGTCATCCTGAATAAAGTCCTCATCATCAGGAGCAGCGATCTTAAATCTCTCACAAAGCTCTTTCGGATATCTCTCGAGAAGGATCTTGATCGTCTCATAAGCGATCTCAACTGAATCAGTAACTTCCTGCTTAACAGCACCTGTAGCTGTGAGAACGAGCTGACTTCTTTTTGTCTGGATCTTAGGCCACAGAACACCAGGCATATCCATAAGCTCGATCTGACCGTCTGTCTTGACCCACTTCGGAGCTCTGGTAACACCAGGCTTATCGCCTGTAACAGCTACCTTACGTCCGCAGAGCGCATTGATAAGAGTTGATTTACCTGTGTTCGGAACTCCGACGACCATAACTCTTATCGGTCTTCCGATACGGCCTTTTGATGCAGCCTTCTCGAGAATGTCGGAGCACAATCTTCTGGCTTCCTTAATAAGATCGTCGAGACCTTTTTTACGAGTACTCTCAAGAGCAACGGCTGAAACGCCCTTGCTCCTGAGATGCTCGATCCATGCTTTTGTAACGTTTGGATCGGCAAGGTCAGACTTGTTCAAGATAACAACCCTTGGCTTGTTGCCGATGATCTTGTCAAGCTCAGGATTCCTGCTCGAAAAAGGTATCCTGGCGTCACAAGTTTCAAATACTATATCTACTAATTTGAGGTTTTCCTGGACATCATTGAGAGCTTTTCTCATATGTCCAGGAAACCAGTTAATGCTTTTAATGTCGTCCATAGATAATCTCACTTAGATTTATAGCGAACATTATACCATATTTCATTTTGCGGTTTGCTTTTTCGAAAATACCGTGATAACGACACCGATGACAATAACAGGAATGATCGGGATAAGCGAAAAAGCTGAAGGTCCGAGGAGCTGATTGGAGCTTACTGCAGGAATAAGGACCAATGGCATAGAAGCAGCGTTCATAGCTCCGTGTGCAAGAGAAGCTACAAGTATGGATCCTGACTTCTCATAAAGATAATCGATAAAGATTCCGTATGCCATGAGAGCAACGCAGATCATAATAGGACCGAGTACAGGAAAACCCGGATATTCATTACCGTAGAAATAACTGCCGATATAAATCAAAGGCCAGTGCCAAATTCCCCAAAGGATACCGCCGACGATCCTTCCTAATGTTGTTCCAAGAAGATCTTTGAGGAACGGATATAAAACTCCTCTCCATCCTGCTTCTTCTCCAAGACTCGGCAGGAGCTGCGAGATCGGAAGAGCCGTAAGTGACAGGACTATCATCTCTACAAAAAGAATTTCAGGACTTAATACTGACGGATCAAATCCTGCTTTGATCTCTGAAGGCAACTGGGAGATTATTCCGTCATAGCTGATCTTAAAAAGATCCGGATCAAAAGCAAAGTATATAGCCATACCGATCCAGACAAGGATCTGTGGTCCGACAAGAGCAAGAGGAACAAATCTGAACTTCTTAGGTTTAAACCCGAGCTTTTTAAAACCAGCTCCTGAGATGATGACAGCGATCAAAGGGATCATAACTGCGACGATCCTGAAAAGGAACATAAACAGTATAGTGTTTCCTTTATTAAGCATTACGCCTGCTAGGATCATTGGGATCATGGCAACTCCAAATGCTATAGCCATGAATGTGATGAATTTTATTGTTGTTAGTGTTTTAGGTTCTATCATTTCAACGCCTCCTATATTTTTTATGATTGGAGGATATGATTTTCGAGAAGAAATATAAAGGACACAAAATGAGCAAATGCCTGAAAACACGATATGGGACACGAATGTCTCAAATAAGAACGGAGCCGTCTCATTACTGAAACGGCTCCGGAAATTTCTAATTACCGATATCTATCAGGACTTCTCTAGAGCGAGAGTTCTTGTTGTGATATCACATACGGAAGAAGGACCGTAGTACTGGATAGCACCCGGATATGTGAAGCATGTCTCAACTGCCCACTTCTCTCTGTTAGCCTCGAAGAACTTGAACGGCTTACCGTCGAGTTCAACAAGAGCCTTACGGATAACCGGCTTATCAGCACCGTTTCTTCTCTCCATGTTCATCATCTTTGTGATAGGCATACCACCTGCAACCCACTCTTCAGCTGGCTTAGAGATGTTGGATACCTTAGAAAGATAACCTGTGTAACCATACTGGATGAGCATGAAAGCGTTGAAGCCCAATGAGTAGCAGTAGTCAGCGTCGAAGTTAGATGGGAATGCGCAACGGCCCTCATATCCGAAGAAGTGATGCTGAGCACCGAACTTACCCTTATATGTGCCTGCTGCCTTTCTCTTAGCAAGCTCAGCCTTAACCATCTCGGAGAAGAGCTTCTCAGACTCGATGAGGGAAACCTGAACGTTACCGTGTGGATCTCTCTCGAGGAAGAGCTGCTGCTGAATGCCCTGTGGAAGGATATCGAATACCTTGAAGGAATCAGCGGAAAGACCTGCCTTGATGAAGTCGTACTTAGCATTCCAATCAGGAAGTGCGTTGAACTCTTCAGTCTTGGAACCTGCGAGGAGCTCGTTGATCTCGGCGATAAGAGCGGAGAACTCAGGTACGAACTCTACGATACCCTCAGGGATGATAGCAACACCGAAGTTCTCGCCGTTGTTACCACGTGTCTCAACTGCATCTGCGATGTAGTTTGTGATCTGAGCAAGGGACATCTTCTTAGCTGCAACTTCCTCACCGATGAGGCAGATGTTTGGCTGTGTCTCGAGAGCACACTCAAGAGCAACGTGGGAAGCAGAACGACCCATAACCTTGATGAAGTGCCAGTATTTCTTAGCGGAGTTAGCGTCACGCTCGATGTTACCGATAAGCTCGGAATATGTCTTTGTAGCTGTATCGAATCCGAAGGAAGCCTCGATATCTTCGTTCTTAAGGTCACCGTCGATCGTCTTAGGGCAGCCGATTACCTGGATACCTGTGTTCTTAGCAGCCATGTACTCAGCAAGAGTAGCAGCGTTTGTGTTGGAGTCGTCACCACCGATGATAACGATAGCTGTAAGACCATTGCTCTTAGCATTCTCAGCAACGATGTTAAACTGCTCTTCTGTCTCGAGCTTTGTTCTGCCGGAACCGATGATATCGAATCCGCCTGTGTTTCTGTATGCATCGATGAACTTATCATCAAACTCAACATAGTCGTTCTTCAAAAGTCCGTCAGGACCGCCCTTGAATCCAAGGAGAACGTTCTCGCTGTTTGTTGCCTTCAATGCATCGTAAAGACCTGAAATAACGTTGTGTCCGCCAGGTGCCTGTCCACCGGAAAGGATAACACCTACTACCTGCTTCTTAGCAGCAGATGTGTTGGAACCCTTCTCGAATGTGATCTCAGGCTTACCGTATGTATTTGGGAAAAGAGCCTTGATCTTGTCCTGATCAGCTACGCTTGCTGTTGCAGCGCCTTCCTTTACGCAGATATCTGCGATACCGTTTCTGAGCATGCCCGGAAGTTTAGGCTGATACTCGTATCTTGCTTTCTGAAGTGGTGAAAGATCCATAGTTAACTCCTTTGTTTTTATTATTAAAATATAACCTTTAAAATGCTAAATCATTATGTGATTAAAGTAAATAGTAAAATCGAAGCATTTTTGTAGAATATGAAAAAAGCACCCACGAATTGCTCGAAGGTGCTTAATTGTCTTAAAACAAAAATCGTTATCAAAGCTTCTCTGCGATTCTTGCAGCCTTGCCCTGACGTGAACGGAGATAATAAAGCTTCGCTCTTCTGACACGACCCTTACGTACGATGTCGATCTTCTCGATCTTAGGAGAATGTACAGGAAGAATACGCTCTACACCTACGCCGTAAGAAATACGACGAATTGTCATTGTCTCGGAAATTCCGGAGCCCTTACGAGCGATTACATATCCTTCGAATACCTGGATACGCTCACGGTTTCCCTCTTTGATCTTGAGATGTGCCTTAACGTAGTCACCGATCTCAACTTCGGAGTAGCTATTGCGAAGATTCTCACTCTCAACAACTTTAACCAAATCCATCTTTAAGTTCCTCCTTCTCTGTTAGATGTTCGTGCATTTCCCTATGTAAATACAGAGGACCATCCCAATTAACCCGTAAATTTTATCAGTTTTGCCTTTTTCTGGCAAGTACTTTTTTCCAATCTTCTTCCGAAAGCTCAAGTTTATCGAACATATCGGGACGTTTTTCCATCGTTTCAATCAATGAACCGGTCCTGTTATATTCATCTATCTCAGCCTGATTACCGTTCAACAGCACTTCGGGTACTTCCCTTCCGTGCCATACGCGGGGCTTTGTAAACTGCGGTGCCTCTAATGTTCCGTTCATATGAGATTCGTTCGTATACGCATCTTCATTAGGAAGAACACCATCGATCATACGGGATACCGAATCGATGATGGTAACTGCTGCGATCTCACCGCCTGTAAGAACATAATCACCGATGGAGATCTCTTCATCGACTATCTCATCAAGAACTCTGGAATCGATTCCTTCATAATGGCCGCATAAGATCGCCACATGATCTTTCTTTGAAAGCTCTTTGACCTTCTTCTGATCCAAAACATTTCCCTTAGGGCTTACGTAGATCACATAAGGCTTAGATTCTTTGGATGCATCCTGATAACATCTGAAAACAGGCTCACACTCCATGAGCATACCTGTTCCGCCGCCATAGAGCGTATCGTCGATCTTTCCGTATTCATTACCCGAGTAATCCCTGATGTTGTAAAAATCAACGGATATGATGCCATTTTCGAGGCACGACCGATAATGCTCTCACTTAGGAAAGCATCGATCTGGTCCGGAAAAAGAGTCATAACGGAAAATCTCATCTTAGTCCTCGTATAATTCATAAAGACCGTCAGGGAGCTTGACCTTAACAACTCCCATTTCAGGATCTATCTCATAACATACAGCCTTAAGGAAAGGTATCAGAAGATTCTGCTTACCCGTTCTTTTTACTTCAAGGACCTGATTTGCTCCTGTCTCGAAAACGTCCGTTATCATTCCAAGCTCACCGATAGTATCATCGATTACCTTGGATCCTATAAGATCAGCAATAAAGAATGATCCCTTTTGAAGCTTGACCGCATTATCACGATCAACGGAGATGTATGTTCCCTTAAGCTTTTCAGCTTCTGTCCTGTCAAAAAAATCTTTGAAAGCAACAAGTGCATTGGTCTTATCGATCCTGGCACCTCTTACTTCAAATTCCTTGATGACCGTGCCGTCTTCTTTAACGATAAAGCACTTCTTAAGCTTAGTAAAACGGCGCACATTATCAGTAATCGGGAAGACTTTTACCTCTCCCCGAATACCGTGTGCGCCTATAATTTTTCCGATTATTAAGTGATCGTTCATCAGTCGACAATGTCAACGACTACGCGCTTTCCTTCCTTAAGGTATTTTGCCTTCATGATAGCGCGGATAGCCTGAGCTCTTTTGCCGTTCTTACCAATGATCTTACCCATATCATCAGGTGCTACAGAAAGCTCGAAAACGATAGTGTTTCCTCTCTCTGTCTTCTTTACGACAACTTCGTCGGGATTATTAACCAACGACTTTGCCATCGATGTAAGTAATTCGCTCATTTTTCTCTCCTATATCAAAAAGCTGGTTAATTAGATAATACCCTGATTCTTAAGGAGACTTCTTACTGTATCTGTAGGCTGAGCACCGTTTCCGATCCACTTCTTAGCTGCATCTGCATCGATCTTAACCTCTGCAGGATCTGTAAGAGGATTGTATGTTCCGATCTCTTCGATGAAACGGCCATCACGTGGATAACGTGAATCTGCTACTACTACACGATAGAAAGGTGCCTTTTTCTTACCCATTCTCTTCAAACGAATCTTAACTGCCATTTTTTCTTTCCTCCAAAAATTATGTTTTGATTTTTTTAATTTATATTTCACATATTGCTATGGGAAAATCTTAGAAACCTCTGAATCCGCCGAAACCGCCGAATTTACCTCCGCCTAGCTTACCGCCCGGGAATCCCTTCGGAAGCCTGAAGCCGCCTAACTTGCCGCCTTTGAACTGCTTCATCATCTGAGCTGACTGCTCATACTGCTTAATAAGCTGATTGACCTGCTGAACAGATGTACCGGAACCTTCAGCGATACGCTTTCTTCTGGAAGCATTCAATATCTTCGGATTCCTTCTCTCTTTCTTGGTCATAGAACGGATGATAGCCATATTCTTATCGATTATGGTCTCATCAACATCCTCATCTTTGATCTTGCCTGCTGCGCCAGGGATCATACCGAGAACATCTTTCATAGAACCCATGTTCTTCAGCTGTTCAAACTGATCGAGAAGGTCATTGAGGTTATAGTCATTACTCATCATCCTCTCGACCTGACGCATAGCCTTATCTTCATCAAGATTCTGCTGAGCTTTCTCGATAAGGCTCATAACATCGCCCATACCGAGGATCCTGTCAGCCATTCTGCTCGGGTGGAACAATTCGATATTATCGATCTTCTCACCTACGCAGATGTACTTGATCGGCTTACCTGTCATCTTACGGATAGAAAGCGCAGCACCGCCTCTGGCGTCACCGTCGAGCTTTGTCATGATGAAACCGTCCATACCGATCTGCTCTTCAAACGTCTGAGCAACGTTAACGGCTTCCTGACCGATCATACTGTCGACTACGAGAAGCTTCTCATTAGGATTAACAGCTGAACTTATATCCTTAAGCTCATCCATCATCTCTTCGTCCACTGTCATACGACCTGCAGTATCGACGATGAGATAATTACAGAGCATGTACTTAGCACGATCTATAGCTTCTTTACAGATCTTAACAGCATCTTTTTCCTCAGGATGGATATAGCACTGGATCCCGTTAGCCTCGGCAAGAACACGAAGCTGCTCGGCAGCTGCAGGTCTGTGAACGTCAACAGAAGCTACCATCGGCTTTTTACTGTCCTGCTTAAGAAGCTTAGCAAGCTTAACAGCCGTAGTTGTCTTACCTGCACCCTGAAGACCGTAAAGAACGATTACCGTAAATCCCGTAGGAGAAACTGCTATCTTTGCATCTCCTGAACCCAAGAGTTCAACGAGCGACTCATGAACGATCTTAACGATCTGCTGACCCGGAGTAATGCTGTGCTCGATCTCGGCACCCTTACACTTCTCGGTCATATCAGCAACGAATTCCTTGGCTACGCTATAGTTAACGTCAGCCTCGAGAAGAGCCATACGGATCTCTCGCATCATATCCTTGATATCCTTCTCCGTAACACGGGCCTTGCCGCGCATTGAAGAAGTTATCTTCTGAAGTTTGGTTGATAAACTCTCAAACATTACTTACTCCGTTATCAATTCATCTCTGACAGCCTTAAGAAGTTCCAAAGCACTGTCTTTATCGCCTTTATCGAGAAGCTTTATGGCTTCGTCGATCTCATTCTTTTCTCTTCGAAAACGTCTTATAAGACCAAGCTTCTCCTCGTATTCCTCAAGAAGATTACCTGCCCTTCTGACGGTATCGTGTACGGCCTGCCTTGATATTCCGACATCATCGGCAATCTCGGCAAGAGACAGATCATCAAAATAGTAATACTCCATGATCTCTCTCATCTTGTCGGTCAAAAGTTTCCCGTAAAAATCAAGAGCAAGACAAGTATTGATCTTATCCATACATAACCTCCGCCATTAAGACTCACGTATATTATCAAAACGGTCACGTCGTGTCAAGTGTTTTTACTTGTCAGCATCTTCTTTTTCGAAAATAATATATTAAAACTGTGATAGAATCAAATATAGGGCAATATATGAGATCTGGATCCTTAACTAATTTTAGGTTCGAACTAAGGAGGTCAACATGAAAAAGTATCTTACAATCTTTTTATCTTTGGCACTTATCTTCTCCCTGACAGGATGCGATATGCTGTCTTCCCTGAAAAAAGACAATAAGTCAAACAAACGTCATACAAGACACGACGATGACGATGACGAAGATGATGATGATGAGGATGA
>JAGCGK010000043.1 GCA_017649645.1 Clostridiales bacterium
TCATCAGATGTGTCCCGCATACGTCTGATATCTTCCTTGGTATCGTGGTACTTATACCCGTCTGCAAACGATACAGAATTCAGGCAGAAGTGATTGTGATAATGACCGGTATTGAGGTGAGTGGCAACGACTACCTCAAATCTGTCACCCCATAATCTCCGGGCAAGTTCCACTCCGATCCGGTGGGCTGTCTCCGCATCAACCTCGCCCTCACGGAAGGACTGATAACCGTGATATGCTACACGGCCACCTTCCTTTCCCCAGAGCTGCTTAGTCTGGGTAAACTGCTTGGCAGCAATTGCCGGTTCACAGTTTATCCCGGTAACATAGAGCATCTTCTCGGTCTTATTGTCATCCTCAATATACGACAGTACGTTCTTCTCATTTTGGGCTGAAGTCTTTTCAGGATTCTCGATATAGTTCACCAGCGTGGATACCTTACCCTTAATCGCCCACATATTTGTTACTGCCATATCACTTAGCCACCTTCCTGAATGTTTCGCATAACAGATCACTGACCGCATGGACATCCCGAAGGACAAATTCGATCCTCTGGTTATCAATGTGGTTCGGCAAAACGTATGCCACTCTTAAAAGCTGGTTAAGGTTGATGCCGACACGACGTACCTCATCAATAAGAGTCAGATAATCTGCATCAGGCGGAGCATTAACCTTGGCTCCCAAAAGTATCGACCTGCAGAACCTCTCTCTTGGCATTTTGGCCTTCTTCACTTTATCGTTTAGAGCCTTCCATTCATCCTCAGTGAACCGGATGACGACGGCTTTGATTCTTCTGCTCATAGATTTAAATACCTCGTGTTTTCATAAAAATAGCGCCCGGTTAAGGGCGCATTAGGGGTCTCAGGGTTCTCCCTGAAATGTGCTTTTTGATATCAAAAAGCGTAGCCTGCTAAGAATGTGGCAAAGGGAACGAGAGTACCCGGGCGATACCACCGAATATCCCCCGAGGCCCTCGTCTTTATTCCTATAGTTAAGATGCTGTATCGCCTTCTCCGAACATTTCGAGAATGTCATCAGGAATCGGATTGTCTTCTTTAGCCACACTTGACGGCGAAGCATCTGAGCTGACATCCGGCTCACAAGTAATCCCTGCTTCAGCCCCTGTCTTTCTCCTAAATGAGTTTCTGCTCTCGCCTTTGGGATAGAGATCTTTCCAACCTTTACGGATAATATAGGAAAGATAGTCATTAATGCTCATGTCGGATTTTTTGGCCATTTCCGGCAAAGCTTCAAGGTTGGCCTTTACGGTCCCTTCTGTATCAGTAGCTTTCTTTATTCTCCTTATATCCATCCATGTCAGAAGCAGTTCTTCCGTCTTTTCGTTTCCTCTCTCTTTGGAAAAACCGGATATAAGTTCTCTTATCTCAGGCGGCACACACGGCATTTCTTTTTCTGTTTGACTTTTATTATTTGAATATTCCTTATGAATATCTTTTAAATATAGGTCTTCCCGTTTTGTAGAAATCTGATCTGAACCTTCTGTTGATTTCTGAATTCCACATTTTGTAGAATTCACATCTTCCCTTTTCGCGCAATCAGAAAGTACCAGGAAATGCTTACATTTGACTTTGGTATTTTTGATATAGGTGTTTTTAGTCTTAATCAGCCCTGCTTCCTCAAGTTTCCTGATTGCACTTTCCTGCTGTTTACGTGATATTCCGAGTTCTCTTTCAAACTCTTCTGCCGTCCTCCAACAATAACTGTCCTTACGATCGGTAAATTGTGAGAGATAGGTTAGTTTGTTATAGAGAACCGCAGCAATTACTCCGACTTTCTTTGCCAGATCAACATCATAGGAAGCCGATAGGTTTGTTATATTCATTTTCTGCCTCCTTGCTTAATGTTTTTGCAATAAAAAAGAGTTTCGTTTCCCTGATAACAGGAATCGAAAACTCTTATGACGTTTTTAGTTGTTATCATCTTCTAAAGCGGATCCTCCGGAAGTTGGTGGCCACGCTTAAGGATATCTTCTATTTCTTCAAGACAGATCCGGCACCTCAATAAATCATCTGAAATATTATCCGGTTCGATGTCTTCAAGAGCCGTGCTCAGCTTCTTGATCTCAACAGCAAGCCTCTCGCTTTCGAACATTCCCCACACGAAGTTTATCTTTGTATCGGTAAATGCGTTCAGGAAGAACTCCTGCATCGGGATTCCAAGAACATTGATCCTTTCCCTTATCCTGACTTCTTCTTCAGGTGTCAGCCTGAAAGTGATCGATCTGCTCCTTAACCGGTTATGATCAGTCTTCTTCTTTTTCATCGCTGCCTCCTCTATAGAAATCGTTAAGCTTAGATGCCAACTTAGCCTGTGAATCAGGATACAGATGTGAATACGTATCCAGTGTTGTTGAAGACTTTTGATGTCCTAACCGGCTTTGGATATCTTTAACTCCGAATCCCATCGATATCAGAAGGCTTGCATGGCTATGACGCAGATCGTGTATTCTGATCCTTTTTACACCCGAAAGCTTGACCCCCCGCTTCATCTCATGCTCAAGAAACCCTTTGGTGAAAGGGAAAAGACGTTCATTCTTCTTAAGTCCATAGATTCGGCTCTCATAGTCCATGATATACGGGACCAAAAACTCCGGGATCGTTATCTTTCTACGGCTGCACTCGGTCTTGGGTTCAGTAATGAGATCTTCCTTTTTGAGTCGCTGATATGACTTTGTGATCCTGATAACACGGTTTTCGCTATCTATATCAGCTGGTGTCAGAGCAAGAAGTTCTCCAACGCGCATACCGGTCCAGAACAGAAGCATAAAGGCCATATATGACTGCGGTTTATCTATGATCGCATCAAGGAATGCTGTGAATTCTTCCAAGGTCCAAATGTTCATTTCATCTGCTTTAGA
>JAGCGK010000044.1 GCA_017649645.1 Clostridiales bacterium
AAATGTTTAGACATGTCGTGGCTCCTTTCAGACCGGACAGCATCTAAATTATTGAAGATTCTGCAGTATTTGTAAAACTAAGTGTTGAGTTTGTAAAGGTAAATGTTGGGAGAAAACAAAAGTAACATTTACATTTTAGGGTAAATATTTGGTAACGTATGTCCGTTTTTTGAACGCTGTTTTGTGATATCCTTTTAAGGTAATGAATCTTTTGGAGGTTTATCATGAAGAACAGTGAATATCCTAAGCTATCAGAATTAACTGCGGCACGCCCGCTGGCAAGGCCGGTCTACTTTAAGAAGGTGGAGAATTTTACTTCTACCAACGGTAAGACCTGCGTTGCGATCCATGCTTATGACGGATATACGACTGTCAGAGTGAATGTTTTCGATATTACCGCAGAGGTGCTTCAGAACAGAGGCGTAGTCGAGAAGAAGGTATACTACTGTAAATTCATAAAGAACGACAGAGGTTTTGTAAATATCGAAGGCGACCCGATGCCGTGTAATGATCCTGATATCAGAGTATCTGATTTCGGCCAAAGGATCCAGCAGGATGCTGAGGCACTTTATGCCAAGATAGTTACAGCCATCGAGTCTGTAAGGAATACTTCGTACGGAGAGGATACTCTCGCAGACCTGTCACTTAAGATCTTAAACGGTATCAAAGATGATTTCGTCAGGTCTTCCGCAGCAATATCCATGCACCACGAGCAGGAGGGAGGATTGGTCCTTCATTCCTTTAACGTATCTTGTGCTGCACTTCTCATGTTGAAACTATATAAGGAATTGGATGGTGAGCTCCTGGTATGCGGAGCAGCCCTTCACGATATCGGTAAGATCAAGGAATATAACACCGATGAGCTGGGATATGCTACTTATAGCCCGTTAGGTCAGGGATTGGGACATATGATCTACGGTATCGAACTAATAGACGAATATGCCAAGACCGGCAATTACAATAAGGAGAGAGTGGAACTTTTAAAGCACATTATCGCTTCTCATCACGGAGAACTTGAATATGGTGCGGTTACCAAGCCATGCATTCCTGAGGCAGTTCTTATCCATTCTCTTGATGACGCAGATGCTAAGCTCGATATGTTCAAGAAGATCTATAAGGATATGGCTCCGGGTGAGAATACCGAGAAGACAGTCTTTGGATTGGATACTAAGGCATATAAGCCGTCATATCAGAATTAATGCTTATTTAGAAGCGTTTTTGATCTCAGCCTTCTCGTCGTAGAGCTTATGGTCTGCTTCGCTGAGGGCTTTTTCAAATGTGGATACATCACCATTGTATTTGGCGTAACCGATCGCGGTGGTTACTTCATACGGTGAATTGGCTTTCTGATTAAGAGTGCTCAGGAACCAGAGTATCTTTGATTTGAATTCGAGTGCCTTTTCTTCATCGCCTGTCTTTACGATGACAATAAATTCATCTCCTCCGTATCTGGCAGCAAAAGGTCTTAAAGTATCATCCGTACAGGCACGCTTGATCGCCTGAGCTGCCATCTTTATCGCTGCATCGCCTTCAACGTGGCCGAACTTATCGTTTATGTACTTGAAGTTATTCAGATCGAGCATGAGGATGTAGTAATCCTGTCTGTCAGATGCTTCGCTGGAAACATACCTTTTAAGCTGAGCTCTGTTGTTAAGACCTGTGAGAGGATCCATGGAAACCAGAGTATCCATAGAGATCAGATAGATATAGAACATGGTTATCGTGCATCCGAAACAGAAGATAGGGATCCTAAGCCAGATCATCTGGCAGGCGCCCAGCATAGCGACCATAAGAGGATACGCTGCGTAAATGAAATACAGATATCTGTTCGCGTAATTGCCTTTAAGAAAAGCACGATATGTTGAACGGAAAGATGCCAGAAGAACGTATGATACAGGAACTGCAAGGAATACGAAGTTGTAAAATCCGGTTGCAGATCTGTCGGGATTCATAAACAGTTCCGGTTTGAAAAGATAGATACCGATCATGATGAATGTTGAGATGAATACCGGGATAATGACCCAATATCTCTTGCTGGATTGATTAATGTACTGAGCACCCTGCTCAATTTCGATATAGATAAACCAGAAGCAAGCCAATGCCCCGAGTATGATGTGATTAAGTATATTCAGCAGGATAATGATGAACGGAGAGCCTTCTACTATTCCGGAAATAAAAACTGCCCACAGGATGTCACTTATGAAATAAAAAACATGGCACACGATAACAACGTCGAAGACTCGGCGCTTTTCCTGTCTGTCCACACCCTTCAAGCTCCTTATCAAAAGGAGCAGAAAGAATACGAGACATACCATATTCGATTCGATATAAAACAATGACATACTGTAATCCATAAGGGGATTTTATCATAATATCTCTTTTTATATTGATTATTTTTAGATAATGATTAAATTATTATAATATTGGTGTCATTACACAGGTTGGAGGATATTTAGATGAAGAACAGAGCATGCTTAATGGCCGGTGTTTTACTGGTAACAGGCATTCTTACGGGTTGTATCTCTTATGAGACCATAAGGGTCGGGGAGACTTCTGAAGAAACGACTACAAGCGCGACTACCGTAAGCATGACGTCAGTTGATGTCACTACAGAGACAACAACTGAAACGTATGAGTTCCATGCCGGGGTAACTACCATGGAAGCTCATCGCCTGGGTTTGGACGGATCCGATGTCCTTTTGTTCAGTGAGGAATATGATGATGTCGGAAACGTTGTAAAGCGTACTGATTACAAGAACGGGACGATCGATTCGACTACGCAAAATGCATACGATAACGAAGGAAAGATCCAAGTAAGTCAAAAGGATGTAAGCGGTTTTTTCTATGGAACTGTGTTTTACTCATATCAATATGATGAGTCAGGAAATCTTTTGAAGGAGAGCTTTACGGCTCATTATGACTGTTCCGACACTACCCAGCCGTCTTACGACTCCGAAGGATATACGGAATATGTCTATGAGAACGGTTTGCCGGTGAAGGTTTTCAAGAGTCAGACTGATTATGAGGCTGATACGTATACCATGACTTCTCATGAAGAATATAAATATGATGAGCAAGGTCAGCTGATCAAGACGACTGTCTACTCGAGCGGAACGAATACTGAGGAAACCTTGGAGTGCGAGATCTTTTTCGAATATGATGAAGAAGGAAGGCTTATCAAGAAGACCGCTTCATATGAGGGAGAATCAGATAAAGAAGAGATCTATGAGTATGATGGAGCCGGAAACCTGGTAAAGACGATATCTGAGGATGGGACGGTCGTAAGTACGTATGATGAAAACGGCAGGAAGATAAAAGACAGTTATGAGGTAAGCGGAGAAGCTTACGATGTCGAATACAGATGGGAGTAACGATGGAAGGGGAAAGGAAGAAGCGATTACTGCTGATCATAATATGGCTGATCGTATATCCGTTGTTGATCGCAGGTACGATCTATATGTTATTTTCTGAAGGTCTTAAAGCATCGACCATCGGCATGGCTTTGTTTGATGTAGCCATGATCTTTGTAACGATATTTATAATCAGTGATTATCGGAAGAAATATGCTGATCCGGCCAAGTTCGGAGAAGAGTATATTACTAATAAGGATCTTAAGAGAAATTCTGTATACGGCAGAAAAGAAGGCGACATGTTTGATGTCCTCAGAAACTACAAAAGAAAGAATACGATGAATAATATCGGTGTGGTAGTTATCGTCGTCATTATCTGTTTTATATTGGCTTTTATCGGTCCCAGATACTATGCGGGTATTGAGATACCTATATGGGCGGCAGCTCTCATTGCCGTGGCTATCTCCGGTGTGAGTTTTGCTATCGGAGGAAGGAAAGATTTCGGTTTTACGAGTGTCGATGAAGTCAAAACTGAGATGCTGAGAAAAGGCTATGACGAGATGCGCGTAAATACCGACTTTATGATGGGTACATATCATGCGATCGGCAGAGGGCTGCTGGTAATAGGTCAAAGTTACTTCGTGGTCTACTGCAAGGACTTCTGTTATGTGGGAAGGATATCGGATATCAAGAATGTTGAATATCTTCGTTCGAGAAAGACTCCTAATGGTCAGGTCGTTAACGGAAACTTCATCAGGATCAATGAAGACCGTGTCATTACGCTGACAAGCGACCGTTCGTCTTCCGAATACATTTTGTATGAGTTCAAAAAACTTGGTCTGGAAGTATCTGTGGAGTGATTATTTAGTCGATATTTTAGAAAAGAAAAACCTCATATTGACATACAGGACGTTCTCAAAATGATATCATCTAAATATCATTATTGAGGAGGTCCTTTTCTATGGAAGTGAAACTTTATAAATGCAAACATTGCGGCAATATCATCATCAAGATGATCGACAAAAAAGTACCTGTTATGTGCTGCGGAGAAAAGATGGAAGAACTCATTCCGGGTTCAGTTGACGCTTCCCAGGAAAAGCACGTTCCTGTCATCTCCTCTGAGAACGGATATACATATGTAACTGTCGGTTCAGTTGAACATCCGATGACTGAAGAGCACTATATCTCACATGTTATCCTTGAGACTACTGCAGGAGTATTTATCGCAGAACTTCATCCGGGTGATGACCCTAAGGCTGTATTCGCGATGATCCCGGGCGTTGAAGTTATTGCTGCATATGCATACTGTAACCTTCATGGTTTCTGGAGAAGCGTATGAGATTAGGCGGTACGATAGTAGGGGAGTTTAATACTCCGGAAGAATTTGAGAAACTTCTTGTTAAGTCCAGATTTCGTGCTATAACCGCACCTTTTACTTATCTGGACAGCAAAGAGAGGATTGATTCACTTGTTAAGGTCTGCGAGAAAAACGACGTTCTCATTAGTGAGATCGGCGTATGGCGTAATACGCTTATTCCCGAGAATCTCGAATATGCCAAGGGACAGCTTCGTTTGGCTGACGAATTGGGTATCGAGTGCTGCGTTAATATCGCAGGTACGCTTAGTTCTCTTTCGTGGGATGCAGCTGATTACAGTAACTATACAAAGGATACCTACGACATGATCGTGGACTCTGTCCGTTCGATCATAGATGATGTAGAGCCGATCAGATCATTTTATTGTCTGGAGCCTATGCCGTGGATGCTTCCTGACGGACCTGATGCCTATCTTAAGCTTATTAAGGATATCGATCGAAAACAATTTGCAGTCCATATGGATTTCGTTAACATGATCAATTCTCCGAGAAGATTTCTCTGTTCATTGGAATTCATCGAAGAGTGCATGAGTAAGCTCGGTCCGAGTATCAAGAGTACTCACATCAAGGACAGTAAGATGAACCTCACGGCTTACACGACTCACGTTGATGAGTGTCCTCCGGGACAGGGCATGCTCGATTATCCGAAGGTCCTTAAGATACTCGAGAAATACCTGTCTAAGGACGGTGCGATTCTTCTCGAGCACATGAATACATTCGAAGAATATGAAAAGGCCTATGATTATGTCTATGAGGCAGCTTTAAAGGCCAACGTGGAGGTATAAGAAATGAACGAAGATTCAATTAAGATCGCCAGAGATTACCTGGATAGTCTCCTGGTGGAAAGCAGGATGATCGGCGCGGTTCATCCGTCAACAAAGGTAAACATTCTCGGAGAAGAATTTGATACTCCTATCATGACTGCAGCACTAAGTCACATCGATCTGGAGAATATGGCGATAGGTGCAAAAAATGTCGGTGCTCTTGTTAGTATCGGAATGGGTGACAATGACGAGATGAAGAAGGTCCTTAACACGGGTGCCAAAGTAATGAAGATAATCAAGCCTTATGCAGATAAGGATGAGATCCTGTCCCGTCTTAAGTGTGCCGAAGAAAACGGTGCATTCGCAGTCGGTATGGATATCGAGCATTCCGTAAATGTCAATGATCCTGAGGACTCCGTTGTAGTTGGTCTTCAGATGAAGCTTCCTACCATTGATGATCTTAAGGAATATATCGGATATACAGGTCTTCCGTTCTTTATCAAGGGTGCGCTCAGCGTTCATGATGCTGTTGCCGCTAGAGACTTGGGATGTAAGGGTATTATCTTAAGCCATCATAATGGTCTTATGAGATGTGCGGTTCCGCCTGTAATGCTCCTTCCTGATATCAGGGATGCAGTAGGCGACGATCTTATAGTAATAACTGACGGTGGCTTTGAGACCGGGTTTGACTGTTTTAAGGCATTGGCTTTGGGAGCAGATCTTGTTACAGTCGGCAAGAAACTCATGGATCCTCTTAAGCAGGATGGAGCAGAAGGTGTTTCCGAGGTCCTCTCGAAAATGACTAATGAACTCGCAGCTATGATGCTCCGTACATCATCCAAGGATCCGACCGATATCGATCCGAGTGTTATTTGGAGAATGTAACTTAGAAATAATGTTCGCCCGTATTTTTCTTGAAGTTTTTTAGCAAAGGATTATTGACATCAAGAATATGTTTGATAAAATATAGTTGTATCAAACATAAATTGAGGAGATGCATTATGGATTACGATTATCGCGAAGCTATGAAACTTTCAAATCAACTCTGCTTTCCGCTTTATGCGGCATCCAGATGTGTTGTAAGTCTTTATACTCCGTATCTTAAAGAACTGGATCTTACATATACCCAGTACATTGTCTTTCTCGTTCTTTGGGAAAAAGACGGTATCACGGTAGGTGAGATCGGTAACAGACTGATGCTGGATAATGGTACTCTTTCTCCTCTCTTAAAGAAAATGCAGCAGTCTGGTTATATCGAGAGAACACGCAGTAAAGATGATGACAGGATCGTCCTGATCACCTTGACTGACGAAGGAAAAGCATTGCAGGAAAGAGCGAAGGATGTTCCGAGAAATGTAGCAGGATGTGTAGATCTTCCGCCGGAGAAAGCGAAGATGCTCTATTCACTTCTTTACGAACTTCTTGAGAACACTAAGGATAGGGAACATTAAAATTCAAAGGAGAATTAAAAATGAAGACAGTTTATGATTTTATCGTTAAAGACAGAAAAGGAAATGAAGTAAGCCTTTCACAGTATCAGGGTAAGGTGCTCCTGATCGTTAATACAGCTACGGGATGTGGTTTCACACCTCACTACGAACCACTGGAAGCTATGTATAAAGAGTTCAAGGATAAGGGCTTTGAGATCCTTGATTTCCCATGCAATCAGTTTGCTAATCAGGCTCCGGGAAGCGAGGAAGAGATCCATCAGTTCTGCACACTTAAGTTCGGTACTGAATTCCCTCAATTCGGCAAGATCGATGTTAACGGTGATAATGCTGATCCTTTGTTCGCTTATCTTGCTTCAGAGAAGCCTTTTGAAGGTTTTGGCAAGGGCCTTAAGAATGCTGCATTGAAGAAGTTTGCTGATATGAACAATAGGGAATTCGGAGATAAGGCATATATCGGATGGAACTTTACAAAATTCCTCGTCGATCGTGAGGGAAAAGTAATTGCCAGATTTGAACCAACCATGGAGATGGATGAGGTTAAAGCTGAGGTAGAAAAAGAATTAGCTAAATAAGAATTTCTTATTGTGCATTTAAATAGACCGTTTCGTCACATATGACACAGTTTAAACCCTCAGACGTGGTAGAATACGGCAGTTGAATAAATTATAAGGGGATAAACTCGTGCTAGAACTTAAGAATGTCTCATTTGAAGTTGATGACGAACTCGGTCAGAAGGGCATACTGAAAGATGTAAGTCTTACTATCGATGCAGGAAAACTTACAGTAATCACAGGTCCTAACGGCGGCGGTAAATCTACACTTGCCAGGATCATAGCAGGGGTAGAGAAGCCCACGTCAGGAAAGATCTTCTACAAAGGTGAAGACATTACTGATATGTCTATTACCGATCGTGCCAGGAAGGGCATCGGTTTTGCATTCCAGCAGCCGGTAAAGTTCAAGGGCATAAGAGTTGTTGATCTTATAAGACTTGCAAAAGGCGAGAAGTCCTTAAGTTCAAAAGATGCCTGCAAGTATCTTGCAGCAGTCGGCCTTTGCGCCAAAGATTATATCAACCGCGAAGTTAACGGAAGTCTTTCAGGCGGTGAGTTAAAGCGTATCGAGATCGCTACGCTTATTGCAAAGCGCTCTGATCTTTCTGTTTTTGATGAGCCTGAGGCAGGTATCGATCTTTGGAGTTTCCAGAACCTCATCGAAGTTTTCGAGAGCATGAGAAAGCACATTGAGGGAAGTTCAATATTGATCATTTCCCACCAGGAAAGGATCTTAAGGATCGCAGATGAGATCATTATGGTAAAAGACGGAATGATCGCTGAAAAAGGCACATGTGATGAGATCCTTCCTAAACTTTCAGGAACTGATTCTGCAGTAAAGAGCTGCGGTATTGTCGATCTTTGGAAGGAGGGAAATAACTGATGGAACTTACAGATATTCAAAAGAAGGTACTTGCCGAGGTAGCAGATCTTCATAAGACTCCTGTAGGAGCATTTAATATCCGAGCTAACGGTGAGTCAGTAGGCCGTAATTCTACGGCAAATATCGAGATCATCCCGAAAAAAGATGTAAGCGGAATCGATATCAGGATCAAGCCGGGAACAAAGAACGAGAGTGTTCATATCCCTGTAGTTATTTCGCAGAGCGGACTTAAGGAAAGCGTATATAACGACTTCTATATCGGTGAAGGTGCTGATGTCCTGATCGTTGCAGGCTGTGGTATCGATAACTGCGGTTCCCAGGATTCTCAACATGACGGTATCCACAGATTCTTTATCGAAAAGAATGCCCACATTAAGTATGTTGAGAAGCACTACGGTTCAGGTGAGGGATCAGGTAAGAGGATCCTTAATCCAGTTACTGAAGTTTATATGGATGAAGACAGTATCTGTGAGATGGAGATGGTTCAGATCAAAGGTGTAGATGATACAGTCAGAACGACCAAGGCTGAACTTAAATCAGGTGCTAAGCTTCTTGTAGGTGAGAGGCTCATGACTCACGGTGATCAGAGAGCTATAAGTAATTACAACGTAAATATCAACGGAGAAGGCGGAGTTGCTGATGTCGTATCCCGTGCGGTTGCGCGTGATCGTTCATATCAGGAGTTTAATGCTGTTATCGCAGGTAATGCTCCTTGCAGAGGACATTCCGAATGTGATTCCATCATCATGGATGAAGGCATCATCTTAGCTGTTCCTGCACTTAAGGCTAATAACGTTGACGCAGAGATGTTCCATGAAGCAGCTATCGGTAAGATCGCAGGAGAACAGCTTACCAAGCTTATGACCCTTGGACTTACTGAGCAGGAAGCTGAAGAAGAGATCATTAACGGTTTCTTAAGATAATAATGATGATTTTTATCGCAAAAAACATAACGGGGGCAACCCCGTTTTTTTGTTTGGTTTTGTGACAAAACTGTCACAAGTTCGTCACGGGATTAGATTTTGAAGTAAAATATTGAAATGTATCATACGGTAAAACAACAAACGGAGGATACAACATGGCTTTACTTGAAGTTAAAGGCATTAAGAAAACTTACACAACCAGATTTGGTAACAATCACGTTCACGCTCTCAAAGAGGTGAACTTCGATGTCGAGTCAGGAGATTTTGTAGCGATCATGGGTGAGTCCGGTTCCGGTAAGACTACGCTATTGAATCTTCTTGCAGCTTTCGACAAGCCGACATCCGGAACGATAACCATTGACGGCAAGGAGCTCGTTACACTTAATGACAATGCACTTGCATCATATAGAAGAAATAATCTGGGTTTTGTATTCCAGGATTTTAATCTCCTCGATACGTTGAGCATTAAGGATAATATCCTTCTTCCGATAGTATTGAGCGGAAAGAATGTTAAAGATTATAAGGATAAGCTTAATGCCATCGCAAAGGACATCGGTATCGATGATCTGATGAAGAAATATCCTTATGAAGTATCAGGCGGTCAGAAACAGAGAGTAGCTGTTGCCAGAGCTCTTATAACCGAGCCTAAGATGATACTTGCAGACGAGCCGACAGGTGCATTGGATTCACAGTCATCTGATGAGTTGCTTCGTGTTTTCGAGAAGATCAACAAGAACGGTCAGACCATACTTATGGTTACACACTCTGTAGCGGCTGCATCACATTCCAACAGAGTCCTCTTTATCAAGGACGGTGTAGTATACCACCAGATCTACAGAGGCGAATCCACTGACGAAGAATTATATAAAAAGATATCCGATACCCTTACCATGCTTCGAAAAGGTGGTGAGAACGGATGAGCAATATCTATAGAAATATTGCGAAGAGTAATCTTAAGAAGAACTACAGGTTTTATATCCCGAGGATATTGACTGAGATGGGACTTCTCGGATGCTTCTTCATCATGTTTACGCTTACCATCGACAAGGAACTTTCAAATTCGACCGGCGGTGCGTATCTTCCGACCATCATGATAATGGGAACTATAGTCCTTTTTATTCTCTCGTTTATCCTGATGGTCTATTCCAACAGTTTCCTTATGAAGCAGAGAAAGCCGGAGTTTGGTCTTTATCATTGCCTTGGTATGGAGAAAAGACATGTCGGAAAAGTCCTTTTCTATGAGAGTTTGATGAGTAGTGTTATCTCTCTTGTTTCAGGTATCGTTTTCGGTATCATCGCATACAAGTTAAGTACGCTTCTTGTTTGTAAACTTATAGGTACAGAACCTGTAACCGGCTTTTACTATATTAAGCCTGCTTCGGTTATCCCGCCGATACTTGTTTTCGTCGTTATTGATCTTCTGACTTTTATCTTTAACAGGATCAGTATCGCGAGAATGAAACCTATCGATCTCATATCAAGTGGTCGAAAAGGAGAAAAGGAACCGAAGGTCAAATGGCCTTTGCTCGTTCTCGGATTACTTAGTATCGGTGCAGGTTACTACATTGCTCTTACGGTTAAAAATCCGGTCGCTGCTTTGGAACTTTTCTTCCTTGCTGTATTACTTGTTATCTTCGGAACTTATTTTCTTTTTGTAGCTGGTTCCATCTTTGTTTTGAAAGTTCTTAAAAAGAGCGAGAAGTTCTATTACACGGCAAGGCATATGCCGTCTGTCTCGGGACTTCTTTACAGGATGAAGCAAAATGCCGTGGGACTTGCTTCGATCGCTATTCTTGCGACTTGTATCCTTGTAATGATATCAACTACATTAAGTCTTTATACCGGTATGTACAAAACATTAGATGATGCATTCCAGGCGCATTGCAAGGTTAAATTGGCTTGTTATGATGGTAATGGAGGACAGGTCTTTTTAGACTATGATGATATCTCTGATCTGGCATATAAAGCGGCTGATGAAACCGGTTTTAAGATCAAGAATATCGAGTGTCAGGAGTTTCTTGAAGTCACAACCTTAAGAGATGGTGACAGATTCGATTTTGTTGAATCCGGTAAGGGTGATCTGAGTGCTGCCTCAATTCTTACTATCGTTGATGTGGACACTTATAACAGACTTACAGGAAAAGATCTTGATCTTAATGACGATGAACTTGTATATTGTCCGATCACAGCCGTAAAGGATTTTCCTGAAAAGTTTGTTATCCAGGGAGAAAATTATAATAAAGTTTCCGAGGTTGACACATTTCCTGTTACTTCTTCTTATGTGTCCATTTGTGATGTGTACGGAATCGTTGTAACCAAAGATACGATGACGAAGCTCTATGATCAGCAGAAAAAAGTTTATGAGGGCTTTGCATCAGATTATGACAGATTCGCTGCTATAACATTCAGCGACAGGAGCAAAGCCATAAAAGAAGGTTTTGAATTTGAAGAAGTCCTCCATCATAAGATGAATGATTACTTCGAAAAGAATGATATCGAAGCATATTTTTATGCCGACACCATCTGGGAAGCTAACAAGGAATTGCTTGGCTTATTCGGAACGCTTCTGTTCCTTGGTCTTGTCCTCGGTATCATCTTTATGTTTGCTACGGCACTTATAATTTACTATAAGCAGATCTCAGAAGGCTATGAGGACAGAGACAGATTTGTCATC